>NZ_JACONW010000270.1 GCF_014357575.1 Pseudomonas folii
GAAGGATTGTGGTGCCGGCAAGCCGGACAACGGTCAAGGCGCCACACCCTGTCAAAATCTGATTATGCCTGCGCAGCTCTGGCCTTTACCGCATCCTCGAGAAACGCCTTTACCGCCTGCCATGATTGTTCATTGGCTTCAGCATTGGCTGCAGGGGTGCCGTCAACGCTGTAGGTGGACGGTATGTTCGGCAGCAGAATCGTATGACCCGCGTGTTCGAAATCCAGGTGTTGAACGGGCCAGGAATGACCGGCCTCTTTCAGCCGCGAGTACGCCATTCGCGAAAAAAGCGCTGAAGGCCAGGCCGCGTCATCACCCGCAGACAGCAACAAGACAGGGCCACGGATTTTCTCAACCTTGATGGCAACCCGATGCACCGCATCATGATCCTGCAACGCCGTGCTGATGGATTCGGCATTACGCAAGCCAGCATCTTTGGCTGCCCATGAAGCAGTCTTATTGTCGTTCCAGAGATGTACCAATGGCTTCCCTTTATAAAGCCATGCCGGTCCATCGCGGCCTACTGCCGGATCAGCAGCCGCCTGCCCGCCATGCACCAGAGCGCTGGGCACATAACCGATAACCGCCGACACCGCCTCTGGAAACATACTGCCCAACAGCAACACCAACTCGCCGCCCCGCGACTGACCGCTCAGGGCGACAAAATCATGGGCAGGCTGGACTTCACGTCTGACCCAGGCCAACCCTGCGACGAAATATTCCAGAGGCGTATTTGAAATGTACGGCGACAGGCCCGGTGCCTTGAAGTAACCCAGCGCTAACGCCGCATAGCCTCGCGAGGCGTAAAGCGCGGCCCGGGGTTCATTGATCCCGCCGCCGGAACCGTTCAACACAATCACGGCAGGATGCGGCCCGTCGCCAGGCGGTGTGAACAGGGTTCCGACCAGACCGTCTTCGCGAACCTCACGGCGAGTAACGCCTTCGGATACGAGTCGCTGAATCAAGGTGACGGATTGCTCGCCCCCGTCGAGGAATACCCGAGTCACCAAGGGTTGCAGCACATCATCTGGAAACACGTCAGCAGCACCCGGCACTTCTGGCCGCTGACTCCAGAGCAGGCCTGACGCAGAGACGCCTTGATAACTGCCGGACACAGGAGCGTCGCGCTCCAGATCAACCTTTCCGAACGCATCGGCGATGTACGTCGCAGCGCTGACCCAATACTGCCCATTGCCACGCACAGTGCGTGTGGCGAGCTCAATCTTTTGCGAAGGCCGCAAACCTTCTACGGAGATACGTCGCGGTTCGTCCAGCAAACCGTCTGCGGGTGTTATGGAGAGTGTTGTCATGTGCTTCGCCTTATCACGCGCTGCGCGCTACCGGACTTTCAAATTCGTTGTGCGCACAATGTGAACAAGCGAAGAGAAAAAGCCAAATTCCTCTGCGGCATAACCTTAGACCTTTCGCTATTTTTTCAAATGGCTGGAGTGACTTCGTCCGGGTCGAAGCGTTCACAAAACTAAAATATGCCATGAGATGCCGGGAAACTTACGCCCCATTCACGGGTCTTGATGGGGTTCGGATTAATGACGTATTTCATTGGCTGAAACTTTCCCCCGTAATCAAGGACGCAACATGAAAGACAGGAAGATTTTATCGCTGGCCGTTTTGGTCACAGTGCTCGCTGGCTGCTCTGATCCCAAAAAAGCCAGTGAAGAAAATTTCGAAAAAGCTGCACAAGCTTATCTCGACACTCTGTATCCAAAATGTCTGGTGGCTTCCAACTTCCCTACCGAGAGTCAGGAACTCGACTTCAGCGGTACCGACAAGGTTCTGCACACACTGGCTCAAGTGGGCGTAGTCAAAGAAACCGAGTTGTCTCGCAAAGAGGTCCCGCAGACCTACTTCCAACCCGCCCGCACCGACATCCGTTATGCCTTTGATCTTACCGATGAAGGTCGAAAGTACTACCAGAAAGACGCCAGGAAACTCATGAACGGGACGACTGTTGGCGCCCTGTGTTTTGGCAAAGCAAAAATCGTCAGTGTTGACCAGTTCAGTGAGCCTGGCGACATGATGGGCCAGAAGATTTCACGCGTGACGTACAGCTACAAGACCAGCGACTTGCCGAAATGGGCTTATGAAGAGTCCGTGCAGGCCGCCATCCGTGATTTGCCTGCAATGGTCGCCGGTGAAAAAACGCCGATCAAGGAAACCCGAGGCATGATCCTGACCAATAACGGCTGGGTACATGAGCGGTTATTCGGCAAGTAACTGAAAAATGGGGGCCTTGGATGCCCCCATTTTTACGCGCGCATATAGTTCATAACGTTATATAAACACTACTAAATGTGATTATTCACGCATAACCGGAATTGCTAAGGTGCAGCTTCAGGCCACTTGCCTTAATGCTTACCTGCCGGTGATGCGCATGCCCAACTACCTCGACGCCACGCACCAACAGCGCATCGCCCAACTGCGCAAAACCTGGACCGCCCGCACCGACTGGCCAACCTGGTTGTTGTTGATCGGGACTTACGCGGCGTGGTTTAGCCTGATTCATTACTCGGCCCTGCTGGGTCGCGGATTAAGCTTGATGTTGCTGGTCCCGGTGATCACGTTCTGGATGTCGGTGCAGCACGAACTACTCCACGGCCATCCGACTCGCTGGCGGTGGGTGAATAAACTACTGGGCTATGCGCCACTCGCGCTCTGGTATCCCTACACCCTGTATCGCGACAGCCATCTGCTGCACCACCGTGATGAAGAGCTGACCCTGCCACATCACGATCCCGAGAGCCGCTACCTGAGCGAACAGCATTGGCAGCGCAACAGCATCGTGTCCCGCAGCCTGCATTGGTTGAACAAAACCCTTTACGGCCGATTGCTGGTGGGCCCGGCAATTGCGCTGATTGGCTTGCTTTCAGTGGAACTGCGACGGCTGAGGCAAGGTGAATTGCAAGCCTGGCTGATGTGGCTGACTCACGGAGCCTGCGTGGTGGCAGTGTTGTGGTTTGTACAGGCCAAGGGCGGAATCGGCATTTTCGAATATGTGATGGCCAGCTTATTGGCTTTGGCGTTATCCATGGTGCGCTCGTTCTATGAGCACCGCCCTGCTCCATCGCCGGAACATCGCTCGGTCATCAATGAGGCGGGCTGGCCATGGCGTTGGCTGTTTCTGAATCTGAACCTGCATCTGATTCACCATGATCTTCCCGGATTGCCCTGGTATTACCTGCCCCGGGTTTATGCAGAACGACGCGAGGACTGGCTACAGCGCAGTGGTCAGTTCCTTGTGGACGGTTACGGCGCCTTGTTCCGGCAACATGGCCTGAGGCCCATCGATAGTCCACAGCATCCGTGGCGTTGAGTTGATCTGTAAGACGCACAGATTTCTTTTAAAAGACCTGCCAAGTTGTCCACGGCACCGCGCAATCTCGCGGCGAACCGTGGACCTCTAGGAGTGAGCTTGCTCGCGATTCGATTCCTGGGTCGACGAATTTATAGCCTGAATTGACGCCATCGCGAGCA
>NZ_JACONW010000271.1 GCF_014357575.1 Pseudomonas folii
CGCTCCCACATGTCCGCGTTCCATCAGACATGTCGAGATAACAATGTGAATACCCCAAGCACCTACTCACCTGATATTCCGGTCCCCGCCGCTAAGCGCGTCTTCGGTGGGCGTGATCTGTTTTCTCTGTGGTTTTCCCTTGGCATCGGCCTGATGGTCCTGCAAACCGGCGCGCTATTGGCGCCGGGGCTGGGCCTGTCGGGTTCGCTGCTGGCCATTTTTCTCGGCACGCTTGTGGGCGTATTGCTGTTGGCCGCTGTTGGCGTGATCGGCAGCGACACCGGTTTGTCGTCCATGGCCGCGCTTAAACTCAGTCTGGGCAGCAAAGGGGCATCTCTCCCCGCGCTGCTCAATCTGCTGCAACTGATTGGTTGGGGCTCGTTCGAAATCATCGTCATGCGCGATGCCGCGAGTCTGCTGGGCACCCGCGCTTTTGGTGAAGAAAACCTGTGGACCAGTCCGCTGCTGTGGACGTTGTTTTTTGGTGGCCTGGCGACATTGCTGGCCGTCAGTGGCCCGCTGACGTTTGTTCGGCAGATCCTGCGCAAATGGGGCATCTGGCTGCTGCTGGCCGCGTGCCTGTGGCTGACCTGGAACCTGTTCGCCAAGGCGGACCTGGCCGCACTTTGGGCTCAGGCCGGTGATGGGTCTTTGCCCTTTGCCGTGGGCTTTGACATTGCTATCGCCATGCCGCTGTCATGGCTGCCACTGATTGCCGATTATTCACGCTTCGGCAAGCGCGCGAAAAACGTCTTTGGCGGCACCGCGCTGGGTTTCTTCATCGGTAGTTTCTGGTTGATGACCCTGGGCGTTGCTTACACCCTGGCGTTTGCGCCCAGCGGGGAAGTCAACGCGTTGTTGCTGGCGCTGGCAGGAGCGGGGCTGGGGATTCCGTTGTTACTGATTCTGCTCGACGAGTCGGAAAACGCTTTCGCCGATATTCACTCGGCGGCAGTGTCCAGCGGGATGCTGACAGGGCTGAAGGTCGAGCATCTGGCCTTGGCCATAGGCGTGATCTGCACGCTGATCGCCTGCCTCGCGCCACTGGCCCAGTATCAGAACTTCCTGCTGCTCATCGGCTCGGTGTTCGCGCCATTATTTGGCGTGGTGCTGGTGGATCACTTTGTGTTGCGCGGACGCAGAAGCCAGGCGGCTAATGTCGGGTTTCGCTGGATGACCTTGCTGGCCTGGCTAGGCGGAGTCAGCACCTATCACGTGCTGGCCAATCTTTATCCGGATATCGGCGCAACACTGCCAGCGCTCATCGTCGCTGGCGTGTTGCAGTTGTTGCTGGGTAAAAAAGTTGCTGGGTAAAAAACTCAACCGCGACCGGGGAACAGCTCCGGTTTGAGAATGCCATTGAGCTGTGGATAAGGAATCTTCAGCTCGATGTGACCCATGGAGTAAGGCGCGATAGTGTCCACCTGATACTTGAGGATGAACGCGCCATAGGTCAGGGCGATGTGCGGGGTGCGCTTGAACGGCCAGGTGTTCATGAACTCAGGGTCTTCGTTCATTTTGGTCGACAGCAGCCAGCCCTGATGCGCCAGTTCGGCTTTTTGCCAGAACTCGGCTTCCTTGCCCGGCACGATCATGTCGGCCAGAGTCAGCACTTTCTCTTGCTGGCGCGAGTAGTTGATGAACGCTCGGCCGGGTTCGCCATGTGCGCCGCCTGTGTCCAGATAGCTGGACAGCTCAACGACTACGATACCGTCATGTTGCTCGCGTACCTTGGCTTGCAGGTAGCTAGCGTTGCGACCCTGAGAATCACGCAGATATTGCTCCTGATAAGCTTTGATCGAAACCGGCAGCGGTCCGCTGGAATCCGTGCGAGTCAGTTGCAGCAGGGTTTTCTGCACGATGGCGTCCAGCTTGGGCTCATCAGGGAAGTGCACGGTGTCGATATTCACCAGCGGGCAATCAGCGGCGGTACAGCCCGGCTTGATCAGCTCGGACGCGTCGCGCTGCACTTGCAGTGGCGCACGGTAATTGGGTTGGAACAGGCTCTGACATGCGCCCAGCATAAGGGCCAGGCAAGCCAGTGAAGCGATCCTCAATAACGACATGTTGATCCTTTGCGGTGGCAATGAAGACGGTTACGTTGTTCGAGTTCAGGCTGCTTGGACTGCAAACGGTGGCATCGGTTCGCCGCTGGGCGGATTAGAGTTGGTTTCGCCATCAGCCGTCTACCCTGCATGTTCAAGAGGGGGCTGCATCTGGTTGGCGATGCGCGTTAGGATGGCGTCACGTCACGATTTACCCGAAGCGAGAACCCCATGACCGACCCGACCCGATCGACCCCGACAGCGTTTGAAATCACCAAACGGGAAAACTGCTTTCAGGGCTTCTATAGACTGGACAAAGTGATCCTGCGTCACGAGCTGTTTGCAGGTGGCTTTGGCAAGGAAATCAGTCGCGAGCTGTTCGTGCGTCACGACGCGGTGTGTGTCCTGCCGTATGACGCCAAGCGTGACGAAGTGGTCTTGATCGAGCAGTTTCGCGTTGGTGCGCTGGACAAGACTGCCAACCCCTGGTTGATCGAGCTGGTCGCCGGTTTGATCGACAAAGATGAGCAGCCTGAAGAGGTTGCCCACCGCGAGGCAGAAGAGGAAGCTGATATTGTCTTCAGCGCTTTGTGGCCTATCACCAAATACTTTCCGTCACCGGGTGGCAGCGATGAGTTCGTTCATCTGTACTTAGGGCGTTGTGAAAGCGAGGGTGCAGGGGGATTGCACGGACTGGAGTCTGAGGGTGAAGATATCCGCGTCACCGTCTGGTCGTTCGATGACGCACTGCAAGCCGTACGTGACGGGCGAATTATCAATGCTTCGACGATTATTGCGCTGCAATGGCTGGCGTTGAATCGTGCTGAAGTCAGGGGGTTATGGTCGTGAATCTATTGCGCGAGCGCTACCGGGTTGACCTCGTCGGGCTGCAAGCTGCCTGCGAGGCCAACTATGCGCGCTTGATGCGATTGTTGCCGGACATGCGCAACGAACAACGCTCACGGCGGGTGGCAGTGACCCAGGGCGATCAAATGCTCGGCGTGCTGGCGGTTGAAGTGCTGCTCGATTGTCCGTACACCACCACCTTGCAAGTCCGGCAGGAACACAGCCTCCCGTGGCTGCCGGTGCCGAGCCTTGAAGTGCAGGTCTACCACGACGCACGCATGGCCGAAGTGATCGGTGCAGAACACGCCCGGCGCTTCCGGGGGATCTATCCTTATCCGAACGCCGAAATGCACCAGCCGGATGAAAAAGCCCAATTGAATCTGTTTCTCGGGGAGTGGTTGAGCCATTGCCTGGCGTGCGGGCATGAGTTTGAAGCGGTGCGGTAAGCGTTGTATTCGTCTCGCAGCAAACGTAGTTTCCATTAAAAAATGCAAACCTTAGAATTGAAATGCTTATCTGTAGGAGTGA
>NZ_JACONW010000272.1 GCF_014357575.1 Pseudomonas folii
TCAGCATTTTCCGGCTACGCTTTGCCCACCCGTGAACTCAATGGGTGTTAACCCAGTCTTATGGGCAGTATTACGTCTCGACTCGCGCTAAACTGCGCGGGTTTTTTATTCCCCCTATTCGGAGCTATCCATGTCCCGCGTTACCCTGAGTCGCTATTTGATTGAGCAGACCCGCAGCAACAACACTCCTGCCGATCTGCGCTTCCTGATCGAAGTGGTGGCGCGAGCGTGCAAGGAAATCAGCCACGCCGTTTCCAAAGGCGCGCTGGGCGGTGTGCTCGGCAGCATGGGCACTGAAAACGTCCAGGGCGAAGTGCAGAAGAAGCTCGACGTGATTTCCAACGAAATCCTGCTCGAAGCCAACGAATGGGGCGGTCACCTGGCGGGCATGGCGTCCGAAGAAATGGACAACGCCTACCAGATCCCAGGCAAATACCCGAAAGGCGCGTACCTGCTGGTTTTTGACCCACTGGACGGTTCGTCGAACATCGACATCAACGCTCCGGTCGGCACCATCTTCTCCGTACTGCGCTGCCCGAATGAATACCTGAGCCAGAACGAGCCTTTGAACGAGAAGGCTTTCCTGCAGCCAGGCACCCAACAAGTAGCCGCCGGTTATGCCATTTACGGTCCACAGACCATGCTGGTGCTGACGTTGGGCGACGGCGTCAAAGGCTTCACGCTGGACCGCGAAATGGGCAGTTTCGTACTGACCCACGAAGACATCAAGATCCCGACCTCCACTCAGGAATTCGCGATCAACATGTCGAACCAGCGCCACTGGGAAGCTCCAGTACAACGCTACGTTGACGAACTGCTGGCTGGCGAAGACGGTCCGCTGAAAAAGAACTACAACATGCGCTGGGTTGCTGCGATGGTTGGCGATGTACACCGCATCCTGACCCGCGGCGGTCTGTTCATGTACCCACGTGACAGCCGCGAGCCTTCCAAGCCGGGCAAACTGCGTTTGATGTACGAGGCCAACCCGATGTCGTTCCTGGTCGAACAAGCTGGCGGCGCGTCCACCGACGGTCATCAGCGCATCCTCGACATTCAGCCGGATGGCCTGCACCAGCGTGTTGCGGTGTTCCTGGGCTCGAAAGAAGAAGTTGAGCGCGCGACCTCGTACCACAAGGCCTGACTATCATGACTGCCCCTTGGCTCCCACTGCTGGAATGGTGGTTCGGCTCTGCCGGATCGCCCTCCGAAGTGGCAAAAGCCAAGGGCAAGTTGTGGTTCGGCAAAGACCAGGCTCAAGACACCGAAGCGCGGACGCGTTTTGGTGATCTGGTCGAATCTGCGCTTTCGGGTGGATTGAAAGAGTGGACTGAAAGCCCTGACGGCTGGCTGGCACTGGTGCTGTTACTCGACCAACTGCCACGCATGATTTATCGCGACACGCCTAACGCCTTCGCTGGCGATCAACGCGCCCAGGCACTTGTCGCCCACGGCCTGAAACTCGGTCGCGACCAGCATCTGGACCCGCTGCAACGTACCTTCATCTATCTGGTGCTGGAACACAGCGAAACCCTCGATGCACAAAATGACGCCGTCGCCCGCTTCACCGAACTCCTCCCCCTGCTCCCCGCCACTGACCGCGATTATTTCAACAGCAGCCTCGACTACGCCGAACGCCACCGAGCAGTCATCGACCGCTTTGGGCGCTTCCCGCATCGCAATGCAATCGTGGGGCGCGATTCAACGCCGGAAGAGATTGAATTTCTGAAAGAGCTTGGCTCACGATTTTAAGATGCTATTGCGAGCTAAGCAGCAGACGTCTGGTCAGTAAATCTGTCATATTTCTGCGGGTATCTACGATGGCATGGATGAAGACGACATCTTGCCGCGTCTCATAGATGATCCGGTTCATGCCTGAGACTATTTGGCGAAACGACCCCAGGTTTAGCATTTCGATTTCTTCAGGAGCATTCCCGGAAAGGGGCAATGCCTCAAGCGTTTTCAACGCGCCTTTCAGCTTTTCAGAGGTCGCCAACCACGTGGTGTGAGAAAACTTCCTCACAATGTAATTTCGAAGCTCTTTAAGGTCATGCTGTGCAGATTTCAAAATGACGACTTTGAAACTCATTCGTCATCGTTCCTGTCCAGCGCTGCAAATACCTCATCGACATCGTTGAACTCTCCACGCTCTATTTCACGACTTCCCAACGCCAGAATTTTGAGCAGGGCAAAAGTTTCCAACTGCTGTTCATAGCTTTTAACGTCGAGCACAACCAGCTTCGCTTCACCGTTTTGTGTGATCAACATCGGCTCACGACTTTCAGATAAATCTTTAACAATTTCTGCCGCATGACTTTTGAGATAGCTAATGGGCTTTACGTGCGTCGAAAGCTTCATGGGTCAAATTCCCAGCAAGGACCAGATAACTGATTTTAGTCCGAATTTAGTCCTTCCAGCAAAGACCTTTCGACCAAGGGAACCAGATCCCCCTTTTCTCTTCTAAGCTTGCGGTATTACGCCAGCAACCTGCCCATCGACCGTTTGCTGCGGCGTTGCCCTTTCCGTTCAGGAGCTTCATCCATGTCTCTGCGCTCTCTAGCGTTGTTGTCGTTTTGCGTGCTGCTGGCCGCATGCAGCAAGGTCAATCAGGAAAACTACTCGAAACTGTCTGCGGGCATGCCCAAGGCGGAAGTTGAACAGCTGCTGGGCAGCCCGACTGAATGCTCCGGCGCGCTGGGCATGTCCAGCTGCACGTGGGGCGACCAGAACAGTTTCATCAGCGTGCAGTATGCCGCCGACAAGGTTGTGCTTTTCACGAGTCAGGGCTTGAAATAACAGATGATCAAATTACTTGTGCGTTTTGGTCTGGTGCTCATGGCCAGCTTCCTCGCAATCGGTTTCGCGCATTCTGCTGAAAACCTCGAGCCAAAAACGGTTGGCAATGTCGACCTCAAGCAATATCAGGGTACCTGGTACGAAATCGCCCGCTTGCCCATGTTCTTCCAGCGCAAATGCGCACAATCCGAAGCGAATTACGCCCTCAAGGACGACGGTAGCGTTGGCGTGACTAACCGCTGCAGGACGATCGAAGGTGAGTGGCAGGAAGCGACAGGCACAGCCACGCCGCAAGTGCCGGGTAAAACTGACAAGTTATGGGTGGAGTTCGATAACTGGTTCTCCCGCCTGCTGCCTGGCGTAGCCAAAGGCGACTACTGGGTGCTCTACATCGGCGACGGCTACAAAACCGCTGTCGTAGGCAACCCGGATCGCAAATACCTGTGGCTGCTGTCGCGCACGCCGACCATCTCCAAGGATGTGAAAGAGCATCTGCTCAGCCAGGCCCAACAGCAGGGGTATGACACGACCAAGCTGGTCTGGCGGGTTGAAGATTCGAAGATCGGGAAAACCGAGAAATAATCACTGCCGGGATCGTCGTCC
>NZ_JACONW010000273.1 GCF_014357575.1 Pseudomonas folii
GATGGAACCGCAGAAACATTTCCTACTAGCCCCGTCCCAAAGCCTGCTCAATCTCCAGCAGCATCGGTCGCTGACTGACATCCGGCTGAACGCAACGAGCCTGCAGTGCCCACAAGGCATCCTCTACGGGCTCGGAACAGCGCTCCAGCAATTCCCCCAGTAAAATCCCGAAGGCTCGCGCTTCGATGCGTTGCAGAGCCAGGCCCTGAGCGGTCGTTGAATAAAACGAAGCAGCGCCGAAATCCCCCAGCAGGCAATCGCCGTTGTCGTGCCAGAGAATGTTGTGGCCGTATAGATCACCGTGGGTCATGCCGTTCTGATGCAGGTGCGCGGCGGCCGAGGCGATGCCGCGGGCCATGCGCAGCGCGATGGCCCTGGTCAGACGCAAACCGGTCGGGTAGATATCCCTGGAGCACGAATCCAGACTCGGAGGACCCGCCAGATTGACGAAGCTTGGCTCGATCAACTGCATGACCAATCCTGCGCATGATTGAGGGTGGTCCAGGATCTGGCCTTCAACGGCAATAAGATGCTGGTGCGTGCCCGCAGCGATACATGCCGCCATCTCGTTGAGCGGCGAGCCGTCGCTGGTTACAGCGCCCTTATACAGTTTGACGGCCACGGTTCTGACCGCTTGGCGGGGCGGTTGCCACCGCGCTTGCTGGATGATCCCGGAGGCACCTTCGCCCAGTTGCTGTTGAATGCTCAGCTCAGTCCATGGGATTTGCCGTACCGGCGTTGATTCAGGTACACGGCACAGCGGATTACCTGCAAAGGCCAGCCACGCCAGCGAGGGCAGTTGCAGCAGCCAGTCAGGCAATTCGGTCAGTTGGTTGGCTGCGATGCGCAGCAGTTCAAGCTGTTCACACCGGGCCAGGCTGGCGGGGAGGCGGGTCAGACGATTGCCGGCCAGCATCAGCTTTTGCAGCGAGCCGCATTCGCCCAGCGTCTCTGGCAGTTGCTCGATCTGGTTGTCGGTGAGGATCAGCCAGCGTAGCCGGGGTGGCAATGCGCTGGCTGGAACGTGTGAGATCCGGTTCGCTTTGAAGCCGACGATCTGCAGATGCTGGCAGCGGCCAATGCAGGCTGGCAGTTCAGTGAACGGGTTGTCGGAACAAAACAGCACTTTCAGGTGTGATAGCCGGTACAAGTCGTCGGGCAGGCTGGTCAGGGCGTTGCCACTCAGATTGAGGGTTTCCAGCGAGTCGGCCAGGTCGAAGATTTCCAGTGGAAACTCTTTCAGCCCGCAGGACAGATCCAGACGTTTGGTACCCGTCAGCTTGCCCGCGCGCAGGTCTTCAAGTGTATGCATGGATCAGCCACGCCCCAAGGTGTCAGGGGGCAGGCTCAGGCAGCGATCAACCCACAGATGAACACGCTCCAGGCTCGGCGGCGCTTCTGCGTACAAAATGCGATAGATCATGGGCGCAACCACTGTGTCGATCAGCTCATTGGCGTCCGGTGCGCGCTCGCCGCGGGCCAGCGCCCGGTCGATGATGATCTGCAACTGATCACGGGTGATGCTGGCACATTTGCCCGAGCACGTTGCTGCGCTGCTGGCGACGACATCGCGCATCATCTCCCGGCCGGGTGCCGAGTTCATTTCATCAAGGTACATCTCGGTCCACGTGCGCAAATCGTCGCGCAGGTTGCCGCAATCAATAGGTTCGTCCGGGCGCAGGCGCTCAACGGCGGCATCAGCCAGCAACGTGGTCAGGTCGCCCCAGCGGCGATAGATGGTAGACGGTGTCACGCCCGCACGTGCAGCAATCATCGGCACGCTCAAGGCGGCTCGGTCGTGTTCGATCAGTAAATCGCGCACCGCGCTGTGAATTGACTCCTGCACACGAGCGCTACGACCGCCGGTGCGAATTCCTTCTTTTATAGCCATGAGGCGGACCTTAACACAAAGTATTTGCTTTAAGCGGCGTCAGCTCGCACAATCCGGAAACGCTAAGTATTAGCTTTAATGATGTACCTGATCGGAGAGTGTACCCATGTCCCGTCTTTTGCAGAACCCTGACCGGGGAAACAGCGCCCTGGGGTTCCTGGCATTCACGACCCTGTGCTTCTTTGCAGCGTCCAGTGCCCCGACGCCGCTCTACCATTTGTATCAGCAGGGTTGGGGCTTCTCTGCAGCGATGTTGACGCTGATTTTTGCTGTGTATGCATTCACGTTGCTGATAGCGCTGCTGATGGTGGGATCGTTGTCGGATTATCTGGGCAGGCGCCCGGTGATCTTCGCGGCGCTGCTGCTGGAGATTGTCTCCATGCTGCTGTTCATTTTTGCGGCTGATGTCGGCTGGCTACTGGCGGCGAGGATGATTCAAGGGCTGGCGACAGGCATGGCGGGCAGCGCGCTTGGGGCTGCCTTGCTGGACAACGACGAAAAACAGGGACCTTTGGTCAACAGCATCGCGCCGATGTTCGGCATGGCTATTGGAGCGCTAGGCACGGGGCTGTTGGTGGAGCTGGCGCCGCTGCCGCTATTGCTGACGTACTGCCTGTTGCTGGCAGCGTTTGTCGGGCAGGCCATTTATCTCTGGCTGATTCCGGAAACCGTCAGCCGCCAGCCGGGTGCCTGGGCCTCGCTGAAGCCTTCGCTGCATGTTCCCGTTCAGGCCCGGCGAACGCTGTGGCTGGTTTTACCGGTAGATATCGCAGCGTGGTCATTGGGTGGTTTCTTTCTTTCGTTGTCGCCGTCATTGCTGGCCGCAGCCACGGGGACGACTTCGGCAATCAACGGCGGGCTGGCTGTCGCCACGCTGACCATCAGCGGTGCGCTGGCAATTCTCACCTTGCGTGCGCGGCCTGCAGTGCTGGGGCTTTGGGTCGGGGCGAGCTGTTTGCCGGTTGGTGTAGGGGTTATTTTAACGGCGGTCAATGTCGGCTGGCTGTGGCTGTTTTTCGTTGGCTCGGTCATCGCCGGTATCGGCTTTGGTTCAGGCTTCCTTGGGGCATTGCGCTTGTTGCTGCCGTTGGCTCAAGCCCATGAGCGGGCGGGACTGATGTCGGCTTTTTATGTGCTCAGCTACCTGGCGTTCTGTATCCCGGCGTTGATCGCCGGACTCAGCGCCCACAGCTTCGGGCTGATCGCCACGACCAATGTCTATGGCGGTGTGGTCATCGTGCTGGCGCTGTTGGCGTTGGCAGGGCTGATTGCCGGGCGTGTGGCGGGAAGGTCGTCGGTGAATTCGGTTTGAGGGTGTTCGGCATCTGACACTGTGTTTTCCAGCAGCGAAGACAGACCCCTGCAAGTGATTCTACTCTGGCCTGCAAGCTGTATGGCGACGTG
>NZ_JACONW010000274.1 GCF_014357575.1 Pseudomonas folii
CTGCGATGGCGGTGTGTCAGGAAAAATGCTTCGCAGCCTTCGGCAGCTCCTACAGGGACGGTGTTTTCAGATCGATCAGTAATGCCCTGGCGGCAGATCTACTCGACAAACATTTCGCGCAACAATCCATGCCGTTGCATCTTCTCATTCAAGGTGCGGCGTGGCAGTTGCAGTTCTTCGAGTACGGCCTTGATATCTCCTTTGTGACGGGCCAGCGCGGCACGCAGGCATTGCGCTTCGAAGGCTTCCTGTTGAGCCGCGAGGGATTGCCCTGGATCGGTCTGCACTGTCGGCGGCGACGTCAGGCCGAGAATCTGCCGTTCAGCCGCGTTGGCCAGCTCGCGGACGTTGCCGGGCCAGTCATGACTCAGCAACTGGCCCAACTGTGCGCCACTGAGTTCAGGCGCGCTGCGACCCAGACGCTGCGCAGCGGCACTGGCGAAATGCGCGAACAACAGGGGAATGTCTTCACGGCGCTCGCGCAATGGCGGTAAACGCAACTCGGCCACCGTCAGCCGATAAGCCAGGTCTTCGCGAAAGCGTCCGGCACGGGCTTCTTCCAGCAGGTCGGGTTTGGTCGCCGCGACGATACGCAGGTCGACGTCAATGGCTTTGTTTGAACCCAGCCGCTCAAGTTTCTTGTCTTGCAGTACGCGCAGCAATTTGACTTGCTGGGCCAGCGGCATGCTTTCGATTTCATCAAGAAACAGCGTGCCGCCGTCCGCGTATTCCAGCTTACCGATGCGTTTGCCTTGCGCGCCGGTAAACGCGCCGCTCTCATGGCCGAACAGCTCGGCTTCAAATAACTGCTCTGGAATCGCCGCACAGTTGAGCGCTACAAAAGGCTTGTGCGCTCGAGGGCCAAAGTCATGCAGGCAACGGGCAACCATTTCCTTGCCGCTCCCGGTTTCACCGCGAATGACCACGTTGACCGGCAATTGCGACAAGTCCAGCACCTGTCGCCGCAAGGTTTGCAGGCCGGGAGAAACACCCAGCAATGTGGCCTCCAGTTGAGTCCGGGTATCGGCCTGTTCGTGCAGTCGGCGGTTTTCCAGGATCAGTTCGCGTTTTTCCAGCGCGCGCCGCAGGTTGCGCAGCAGTACTTCGGGGCTGAAGGGCTTTTCGAGAAAGTCATACGCACCTTCCCGCATCGCATCCACCGCCATAGGTACATCGCCGTGGCCGGTGAGCAGAATCACCGGCAGATCGGCATCGATCGCCTGTATCCGGCTTAACAACTCCATCCCGTTCATGCCCGGCATACGCACATCGCTGAGGATCACGCCGGGAAAATGCTCGGGCAAATTCGCCAGGCAGTCTTCGGCGCGGCTGTAGACCTGAACATTGAAGCTGGACAGGCTTAGCCATTGCTCCACGGCTTCGCGAATCGGGGCTTCGTCGTCGACCACAATCACTGAGTTCAACATGCGGGGTCAGGCTCCAGATAGTCATTGGGCAAGCTGAACCAGAACCGCGCACCATCGCTCTGGTTTTCGGCGCTCAAGCGTCCACCCAACTCGTGGACGATGGCATAAGACACCGCAAGCCCCAATCCCAAACCATCGCCAACAGGTTTGGTGGTGAAAAATGGATCGAAGATGTTCGCCAGATGCTCGTCAGCAATACCACCGCCGCTGTCCTCCACGCTGACAAGCCAGCGCGTCTGTTCCGGATGAATGCGGATTTCGAGGCGTTTGACGGGCTTGTCGCGGATGGCATCCAGTGCGTTGCGCAGCAGATTGATCAGCACCTGCTCTAAACGAATGGCATCGCCGCGCACCCAGGCCGGTCTTGTCAGATTCAGCACACACTCAACGTGCTCGTCGCGCAGTCGCGAGTCCAGCAGCAATAAGGCTTGATCAACCACCGCCGCCAGATCGAGTCGTTCGCGCAAGCCTCCGGGGCTTTTGCGGGCGAAGGTTTTCAGATGTCCGGTCAGCGCCTTCATCCGAATCAACTGTTGGTCCAGGGGTTCCAGCGCCTTGTAGGCGTCGTCAATACGCCCGTGATCCAGCAGCAGGCGCAGCGTAGCCAGTTGCATACTTTGCGCGGTGAGGGGCTGATTGATTTCGTGGGCCAGTGCCGCAGACATCTGCCCCAGCGCGGCGAGTTTGGTCGATTGCACCAGGCCTTCCTGAGCGGTGCGCAGATCCCGGGTGCGTTCTTGCACCTGACGTTCCAGCTCGTCACGACTGTGTTCGCGCAGGCGCGCCAGACGCCAGCGTTGATAGAGAAACAAGCCGAGAAACACCAGCGTCAGCCAGGTACCCGCCGCTGCCAGCGCTGCGTTTCGGGCGTCCTCACTGGCCAGTTGCGGTTTGCGTAACAGGTGCAGGGTCCAGTCTTCGGCGGGCAAAGGCATGGACTGCCACAGGTAATCAGCCTCGCCGTCCGGACCCTGCACGCGAGTCAGGTGGCTTTGATTGTTGAATTCGCGCAGCTCAGTGCGCTGTAGCGGGGACAGCGGTTGTTTGTCGTACTGGCGAGTCGCGGACAGCTCGGCGCGATCTTGCGCGGCGATGGGCAGCAATTCGCGATAACGCCAGCGCGGCTGGCTGGCGATGAAGACGATGCCCTTGGCGTCACTGACCAGCAGCAGGTCGTCGCCCTTTGCCCACTCGTGCTCAAGGTCGGGGAACTCCAGCTTCACCACCATGGCACCCATGAATTCCCCGGCATCGCCAGTTACTGCATGGGACAGGAAATAGCCGGGGATGCCGCTGGTCACGCCGACTGCGTAAAAGCGTCCAACGCCTGTGGCTTTGGTTTGCTGGAAATACGGGCGAAAGGCGTAGTTGTGGCCGACGTAACTGGTCGGCAGCCGCCAGTTGCTTGCACCGATGGCCAGGCCTTTGCGATCCATCAATTCCAGGGTCGAGGATTGCGCCGCACCGTTGATTTTCTCCAGTTTGCGGTTCAGTGCATCCTGGGACACGGCAGTGATCGGGCCATTCAGGGCTGCGCGCAATTCCGGGTCAAGGGCCAGGACTGCTGGCAGCGCCCGGTAGCGTTCAATCAGCGTGTGCAGAGTATTGGCGTAAAGCGAAAGCTGCTCCTGTGCCCGTGCAGCGTCTTGTTCCACACCGTGGCGCTGCGCCTGACGCATGGCCAGACCCGCCGAAACAGCAGCGCCCGCCAGGATAAGCAGGACATACAGCGTGATACGCAGGGAGCGGGAAGTGGAGGGCATGAGCGGGGCAGCCAGGATTGCGCATTATCTGGTTTGGAATGCCATCTC
>NZ_JACONW010000275.1 GCF_014357575.1 Pseudomonas folii
TCAGTTCATCAGCAGCACTTCGGCCCACCCTTGCCGCCGTAACGGGCTTCCTGGCGTTCCCGGAAGAACGTTTCGTAATCCATCATCGGCTTGTCAGGGTGTTTGACCTGCATATGCGCGACATAATTGTCATAGTCAGGCATGCCCACCATCAGACGCGCAGCCTGACCGAGGTATTTCCCGAGGCGACTCAGGTCGTTGAACATAGGCAGATCCTCTCGTATCTCAAACGTTCGTCGGAGCTGTCAACGCCTGGAAAGGCGCTTCTTTGTCCGTACGCTCTTTGTTACCCCATGCCGCGACGCCGACTTTCAGCGCGTAGAACAGGATGCTGAACACCACGAACAGGAACAGAATCGTCAGCGTCGCGTTGGTGTAGGCATTGAAGATCACATGCTGCATCTGGTCCATGGTCTTGGCCGGAGCCAGGATCTGACCCGCATCAGCTGCCGTGCTGTATTTCTTGGCCAGGGCCAGGAAACCCACCGCAGGGTTGCTATCGAACAGCTTGATGAAGCCAGCCGTCACGGTGCAGATCAACAGCCAGGTGGCTGGCAACATCGTCACCCAGATGTAGCGTTGGCGTTTCATTTTGATCAGCACAACGGTCGCCAGCATCAGCGCTATACCTGCCAGCATCTGGTTAGAGATACCGAACAGCGGCCACAAGGTGTTGATGCCGCCCAGTGGATCGATCACGCCTTGATACAGCAAGTACCCCCACAACGCCACGCAACCGCCGGTGCCGATGGCATTGGCCGTCCAGGACTCGGTGCGTTTCAGGGCTGGAACAAAGCTGCCCAACAGGTCTTGCAGCATGAAGCGACCAGCACGCGTACCGGCATCAACCGCCGTCAGAATGAACAGCGCCTCAAACAGGATCGCGAAGTGGTACCAGAACGCCATGGTGCTGGCACCCGGCAAGGCCTGATGGAGGATTTGTGCGATACCCACCGCCAGAGTCGGCGCACCGCCAGCACGGGCCAGAACGGTGTTCTCACCAATATCCTTGGCAACTGCGGTCAGTTGTTCTGGTGTGATGGCAAAGCCCCAACTGCTGACAGTCTGGGCCACAGTCACTACATCACCGCCCACGATTGCCGCCGGGCTGTTCATGGCGAAGTAGATGCCAGGCTCGATCACCGAAGCCGCAACCATGGCCATGATCGCCACGAAGGACTCCATGAGCATGCCGCCGTAACCGATATAACGGGCGTTGGTTTCGTTATCCAGCAGCTTCGGCGTAGTGCCGGAAGAGATCAGCGCATGGAAACCGGACACAGCACCACACGCGATGGTGATGAACAGGAACGGAAACAGTGTGCCTTTCCAGACTGGGCCGGTACCGTCGGTGAACTGGGTCAGCGCAGGCATTTTCAGCTCAGGCGCAAGAATCAGGATGCCGATCGCCAACGCCACGATGGTGCCGATTTTCAGGAAAGTTGACAGGTAGTCGCGCGGAGCGAGCAGCAGCCAGACCGGTAACATGGCTGCAACGAAGCCGTACCCAACCAGCATCCAGGTGATCTGCACGCCGGTGAAGGTGAACATCGGCGCCCACTCAGGACTGGCGGCAACCATGCCACCTACCCAGATCGACAGCAGCAACAGCACCACGCCGATGACCGAGATTTCCCCGATGCGGCCCGGCCGGATGTAGCGCATATAAATGCCCATGAACATCGCAGTCGGAATCGTCGCCAGTACCGTGAACATACCCCAAGGGCTTTCAGCCAACGCTTTGACCACGATCAGCGCCAGCACCGCGAGGATGATGATCATGATCAGGAAGCAGCCGAATAGCGCGATAGTGCCGGGGATACGGCCCATTTCTTCACGCACCATGTCGCCCAGCGAGCGACCATTACGGCGTGTGGACAGGAACAGGATCATGAAGTCCTGAACCGCACCGGCCAGTACCACACCGGCAATCAGCCAGAGCGTGCCAGGCAGGTAGCCCATTTGCGCAGCCAATACCGGCCCGACCAGAGGTCCGGCGCCAGCGATAGCAGCAAAGTGGTGACCGAAAAGAATGTGTTTGTTGGTCGGCACGTAGTCCAGACCATCGTTGTTGACCACGGCTGGAGTGGCCCGCAGCGGATCTAGCTGCATGACATGCCGGGCAATGAACAGACTGTAATAGCGATAGGCAACGAGGTAGATGGCGACCGCAGCGACCACGATCCACAAGGCGTTGATTGCTTCTCCGCGGCGCAAGGCCACGACCCCCAGGGCACATGCCCCGATAATTGCAACGATTAGCCAAGGCACATGGCGCAGGAGGCTATTATTATTTTTCATTTTTTATATTCCAGCAGATGACTGAAAGGCCAGCTACGCGAGTTTAGCTGCGCCGCAGCGAAAGGCCACCCCAACCAAGGTCTAGAGCGTAAAAGAAACGTTTCACTTAAAAACGCCCATTGAACCAGCTCACAAGACGCGGCTCGAAAGGCGGACGAAGTGTAAATCAGGGCCTGAAAGCTATCCGGAAAGCAGGATCAGGACTATCGTCGTTACAGGCGACGCCTCGACAGGCGTTTAAACGCTGACAGCACGTCACACGATTCCAAGAGAAGTGATTCGATGACCGACTCCAACGATGACCGCCGACGCTTCAAACGCATCGCCTTCGATGCGAAAACCACACTCAGCCAGGGCGACCGCAACTGGCAGGTCCAACTGGTGGACCTCTCTCTCAAAGGCATGCTCATCGAGCGCCCCGAACCCTGGGACGCCGATACCGAACAGGCATTCAACGCCGATATCAAGCTGAGCAACGAAGTGCATGTGCAAATGGACGTGAGGCTGGCTCACGATGATAACGGGCAGTTAGGGTTTGTCTGTGAGCAGATAACCCTGGATTCCATCAGCCATTTGCGAAGACTGGTTGAACTGAACCTGGCTGATCACGATGAGCTGGAGCGTGAGTTGGCGGCGCTGATTGAGGTGTAAGGATCTGCATGGTTTTTAGCTGTAGGAGATCGCCCGCTGTCCCTGACACCGCGCTGTCTCGCGGCAAACATAGGACCTGTAGGAGCTGCCGAAGGCTGCGATAGCGGTGTATCAGGAGAAATGCTTCGCAGCCTTCGGCAGCTCCTACAGAAAATGCATTTCAATCCAGTAGATTGAATGTTATTTGATGAGCGCGCTTGCCCGCGATTACGGTATTTCAGGCGCAGCTGT
>NZ_JACONW010000276.1 GCF_014357575.1 Pseudomonas folii
AAGTCATGGGGTGGCGATCTGATGGCGGATCGGCGGATACCCGCCACTCTTCCTGATTTTCTTCCGCTAATCGGCGGAAATCCGCCACTCTGAGCGGATGCTCAAACCCCGACTAAACTCCAACACACCGTTTTACATGCTGTTCAGCGTGTTTCTCAAAAGTGGCACGAGCCTTGCGATACAGATAAGAGGTCTGCCTCGTGCAGCTCGACAAAACAAATCCCTCCAGTTGCAGGAGGGTTAGCTCGTTAGGCATTGCGCGCATCACATGAATGGTGCCGACAACGCCCTTGAGGATGATTTCATGACGACTCGTCAGCCGATTTACAAATCCCTGTATTTCCAGGTCATCGTAGCAATCGTGATCGGTATTCTTATCGGCCACTTCTATCCTGACACCGGCAAGGCTCTGAAGCCGCTGGGCGACGGGTTTATCAAACTGATCAAAATGGTCATTGCCCCGATCATCTTCTGTACTGTGGTTAGCGGTATCGCTGGCATGCAGAACATGAAGTCGGTAGGCAAGACTGGCGGCTACGCGCTGCTGTACTTCGAAATCGTATCGACCATTGCCCTGCTGATCGGTCTGATCGTGGTCAACGTGGTTCAGCCGGGTGCCGGCATGAACATCGACGTGAGCACGCTGGATGCGTCCAAAATCGCTGCCTACGTCAGTGCAGGCGCTGACCAGAGCATCGTTGGCTTCCTGCTTAACGTAATCCCGAACACCATCGTTGGCGCCTTCGCTAACGGCGATATCCTGCAAGTCCTGATGTTCTCGGTGATCTTCGGCTTCGCGCTGCATCGCCTGGGTGCTTACGGCAAGCCGGTTCTGGACTTCATTGATCGCTTCGCCCACGTGATGTTCAATATCATCAACATGATCATGAAGCTCGCGCCTATCGGTGCCTTCGGTGCCATGGCGTTCACCATCGGTGCTTACGGTGTGAGCTCGCTGGTGCAGTTGGGTCAGCTGATGATCTGCTTCTACATCACTTGCGCACTGTTCGTGCTGATCGTACTGGGCGGCATCTGCCGCGCTCACGGCTTCAGCGTTCTCAAGCTGATCCGCTACATCCGTGAAGAGCTGTTGATCGTACTGGGTACTTCCTCTTCGGAATCGGCACTGCCTCGCATGCTGATCAAGATGGAACGCCTGGGTGCACAGAAATCGGTAGTAGGTCTGGTGATCCCGACTGGCTACTCGTTCAATCTGGACGGTACGTCGATCTACCTGACCATGGCTGCAGTGTTCATCGCTCAGGCGACCAACACTCACATGGACATCACGCACCAGATCACCCTGCTGCTGGTTCTGCTGCTGTCGTCCAAAGGTGCTGCTGGCGTGACCGGTAGCGGCTTTATCGTACTGGCTGCAACCCTGTCGGCTGTCGGCCACCTGCCGGTTGCCGGTCTGGCGCTGATTCTCGGAATCGATCGCTTCATGTCCGAAGCCCGCGCACTGACCAACCTGGTGGGTAACGCTGTTGCCACCGTCGTGGTCGCCAAGTGGGTTGGCGAGCTGGACACCGACAAGCTGCAAACCGAGCTGGCGTCCGGTGGCCGCAGTATCGACAACACCGCTCCAGTGGATGATCTGGGTGTTGCTGAACTGGCTGAAGAGCCACTGACCCGCCCGATCCCGACGCGCAAGCCTGTCTAACTACAGGCCGCGTGAATGAAAAAACCCATCTTCGGATGGGTTTTTTTATGGACTGGCGGCTAGCCGCCACTATCTTCAGCAGGCGGATACGTGCCCGCAAGCTAATTTGACGAAGTGGGATCTGTGGGAGCGTGGCTTGCCCGCGATAAGGACGACTCGGTCTTAGGGGCAACTAAATCCAGACAGCGTCCCAAAGCGGATAATTACCAATACGCTTGACCAGGCCTGCGCGCACCGGGTTCATCACGACATAGCGCGCCAACGCCTTTAGATCCTCATCACGTCGAACGGCACGGTCATGAAAACCTTGCTGCCATATACTGCCCGTGCGCCCTTGTGCAGCATTTACCGTTGCGCAGGTCAGGGACTTTGTACGCCCGACTGCCTGACTCAATGAACCACTCTTCAGTTCGAGTAACCAGTGGAAATGGTCAGGCATCACTACCCATGCCAGCGATTGGACAAGACCGTCGCGCTCGGCTTCCATGAACTGACGGGCCACAAGACGTCCTATCCTCAGATCGCCAAATATCGGCTGACGATCTCGAGTATTGGACGTGATTAGATAAATTCGACCGCTTTCACTGTATCGGCCCACGCGAAGCTGGCGAGACTGACGGGTTGATAGCATTCCACTGCCTTTCTACCTTACGAGACCCAAAAGCTAGACCAGGCTTTCGAGTAGAGGAGTGGGATTGCTTGCCAGAATGTGTCTGCCGCTTATACCGGGTCGCCCTTATCGCGGGCAAGCCACGCTCCCACAGGGACTGCGCAATACCAGGTATCGGTGCATGTCCCGTAGAACCTCACACCACCCGCGTCTCACCACTGAACACTAACGTTTCCCGGCAACTGCGGCACAGGTAGCGGCGACCTTTGCGGACCATCTGGTGACGTTGGGCGGAGAACGGGAATTCGCTTCCCGGGCACGGGCAGCGGTAGATGTAGCGCGTCACGCTGCGGCGCTGGACGGCGTAGGTGTGACAGCGGTTGGGCGGCAATTCGTAGACGCCACGCATGATCAGTTGCCATTCCTCGCCATGAGGCTGGATGCGGTCACCGAACAATTGGTGGGCGATCAGGTGTGCGACTTCGTGGGCAACTGTCTGGCGCAGAAAGTCTTCACTGTTTTCCCGGTACAACTGTGGGTTGAAGCGCAGCATATTGTCATGCAAATGCGCGACACCGGCTTTCTGGCCGCGCAGCTTGAGGCTGACTACCGGGCGTGTGAAAGGGCGTTTGAAAAAGGCTTCGGCTTGTTGGTAACAGACTTCGACACGGGTGTTGAGTGGCTCGAGCATGCTTCATGGGTCTCCAGAGACACCGAGTATGCCGTAAAAGGGCCGGGTATCGAAAACTCAAGCTGCCGAATGGTCATGTACAGACGCATATCCCTGTAGGAGCTGCCGAAGGCTGCGAAGCGGAGTGTCATGGAAATCGATTCGCAGCCTTCGGCAGCTTTCATCCAACAAAACAACAGCTATCTGATTCGGAATACTTTTCCGTAGGAGCGCACGAGCACAGCGC
>NZ_JACONW010000277.1 GCF_014357575.1 Pseudomonas folii
ATTCATTTCAAATGTGAAGCGATGCGTCTGGCCATCCAATATGCCTACAATCGCGCCTTGTCGCCTTATCTGAGAAGCCGGATGAAACGCAGCCTGTCTATCCTTGTATTCATCATCGCCCTCGTCATTGGCGCAGGTGCGTGGTATCTGCACAGCAAGCAACCCCAGCGTGACGGTCAGATCTCCCTCGCCCACCTTCAGGCGCCCGTCAGCGTTCGCTACGACGAACGCGGCGTGCCACATATCCGCGCCGAGAACGAAGCCGATCTGTATCGCGCACTGGGTTATGTACAGGCTCAGGACCGACTGTTCCAGATGGAAATGATTCGTCGCCTGGCCCGAGGTGAACTGGCTGAAGTGCTGGGCCCTAAGCTGGTGGCGACGGACAAGCTGTTTCGCAGCCTGCGTATTCGTGAACACGCCGACGACTACGTTGCCCGCCACAATAAGGACACGCCGACCTGGAAAGCGCTGCAAGCCTACCTCGATGGCATCAATCAGTATCAGGACAGCCACGCCAAGCCACTGGAATTCGACGTACTGGGCATCCCCAAACGCCCGTTCACTGCTGAAGACACTCTGAGCGTCGGCGGTTACATGGCCTACAGCTTCGCAGCCGCTTTTCGTACCGAACCCTTGCTGACCTATGTGCGCGACGAATTGGGTGCCGACTACCTGAAAGTCTTTGATCTCGACTGGCAGCCTCAAGGTGTTCTCGATCAGCCAACAAGGCTCTCAACCAGTGACTGGAAAAACCTCAACCAGCTCGCCGACCTGAGCAATCAGGCACTTGAACAGGCGGGTTTACCCCAGTTCGAAGGCAGTAATGCATGGGCTGTTTCCGGCAACAGAACCCAAAGCGGCAAGCCGTTACTGGCGGGCGATCCACACATCCGTTTCTCGGTACCGTCGGTGTGGTACGAAGCGCATCTGTCCGCGCCGGGCTTTGAGCTGTACGGCCATCATCAGGCGCTCAATCCGTTTGCGTCGCTGGGCAATAACATGGACTTCGGCTGGAGCCTGACCATGTTCCAGAACGATGACCTGGACCTTATCGCCGAAAAGACCAACCCGGAAAACCCGAATCAAGTCTGGTACCACGGCCAGTGGGTCGACATGACCACGACCGAACAACAGATCGCGGTCAAAGGCGAAGCGCCGATCACGCTGACGCTGCGCAGGTCGCCTCACGGCCCTATCGTCAACGACGTGATGGGCGTCACCGCAAGCGCCACGCCGGTTGCCATGTGGTGGTCATTCCTGGAGTCGGAGAATCCGATTCTGGAAGGTTTCTACGAAGTAAACCGCGCCGACACCCTGAATAAAATGCGCGCCGCTGCCGAAAAAATTCAGGCGCCGGGGCTGAACATTGTCTGGGCCAATGCCAAAGGCGATATCGGCTGGTGGGCTGCGGCGCAATTGCCAATCCGCCCGGAAGGAGTTAACCCGAACTACATTCTTGATGGCAGTACCGGGCAAGCCGACAAACTGGGCTTTTACCCCTTCAGCGCCAACCCGCAGGAAGAAAACCCCGCACGCGGCTACATCGTCTCCGCCAACTTCCAGCCCCTCTCGCCCACCGGCATGCAAATCCCCGGTTACTACAACCTGGCTGATCGCGGCCAACAGTTGAATCGGCAGTTAAGTGATACGTCGATCAAGTGGGATCTGGACAACAGTAAAGCGCTGCAGCTGGGCACGACAACTGATTATGCCCATCGGGTTTTAAAGCCTTTGCTACCCATCCTCCGCGAAGTAGTCAGTGATCCGGAAGAGAAAGCGCTGGTAGAACGACTCGCCAACTGGAAAGGGGACTACCCAGTGGATTCAGTAGGCGCGACGCTGTTCAACCAGTTCCTTTTCGACCTGAGCGAAGAAGTCTTCCACGATGAGCTTGGGGATGGTCTCTTCGAAACACTGCTATCAACAAGAGTGATTGATGCCGCCCTGCCCCGCGTGGCCGCCGACGCCAGTTCGCCGTGGTGGAACAATCGCAATTCGCCGTTTGAAGAGGACCGCGCCAACACCGTCAAAGTCGCGTGGCACGCTACGGTGTCGCATTTGAAATCCACGTATGGGCTTAACGCGGACGAATGGCGCTGGGGTAAAGCACACACCCTGACCCACGCTCATCCGCTGGGCACGCAAAAGCCGCTGGATCAGCTTTTAAACGTCGGCCCATTCGCAGCGCCCGGCACCCATGAAGTACCCAACAATCTTTCGTCCCGCATCGGACCTGCGCCTTGGCCAGTGACCTACGGCCCCTCAACCCGCCGCCTGATCGACTTCGCCGACCCGGCCCATGCACTGGGCATCAACCCAGTCGGACAGAGCGGCGTGCTGTTTGATAAACACTATTCGGATCAGGCACAGACCTACATCAACGGCGAGTACGT
The DNA here is from genome assembly GCF_014357575.1 of Pseudomonas folii. GTDB lineage: Bacteria > Pseudomonadota > Gammaproteobacteria > Pseudomonadales > Pseudomonadaceae > Aquipseudomonas > Aquipseudomonas folii. The sequence goes on from NZ_JACONW010000277.1 coordinate 2,397, forward strand.
GCCACAGCATTTGAGCGAAGAGGATGTGGCGAAGAACGCCCATGGCACCTTGAGGCTGATGCCCCCAGCCCGGTAGGAGCGAACTTGTTCGCGAGACGATGATCCTGCGTGACAATTACACCGCCTCGCGAACAAGTTCGCTCCTACCGACAATCACCTTACGCTCTAAACCGGCGCAGCATTTGAGCGAAGAGGATGTGGCGAAGCATGCCCAAGGCAACTTGAGGCTGATGCCCCCAGCCCGGTAGGAGCGAACTTGTTCGCGAGACGATGATCCTGCGTAAACAGTTACACCGCCTCGCGAACAAGTTCGCTCCTACCGACAATCACCTTACGCGTTAAACCGGCGCAGCATTTGAGCGAAGAGGATGTGGCGAAGAATGCCCAAGGCACCTTGAGGCTGATGCCCCCAGCCCGGTAGGAGCGAACTTGTTCGCGAGACGATGGTGCTGCGTAAACAGTTACACCGTCTCGCGAACAAGTTCGCTCCTACCGACAATCACCTTACGCGTTAAACCGGCGCAGCATTTGAGCGACGAGGATGTGGCGAAGAATGCCCAAGGCACCTTGAGGCTGATGCCCCCAGCCCGGTAGGAGCGAACTTGTTCGCGAAGCAATGATCCTGCGTAACAATTACACCGCCTCGCGAACAAGTTCGCTCCTACCGACAATCACCTTACGCGTTAAACCGGCGCAGCATTTGAGCGAAGAGGATGTGGCGAAGCATGCCCAAGGCACCTTGAGGTTGGTGCCCTCATCCC
>NZ_JACONW010000278.1 GCF_014357575.1 Pseudomonas folii
AGGTCCTGCGCTTCCAATACAACAGTGCAAACCAGCCCCTGAAATTTGCGTAGACTGCTGCGATCCTGAATTCGGAATCCACCATGGACAGCACCAACAGTCGCCGCGAACAGTTACGCATTGTCATCTTCCAGAACGATACGCCTGCCGGACGACGCTTCGACAAAACGTTACTCGTGGTTATCCTTTTCAGCCTGATTGTGGTGGTTCTCGACAGCATTCCTGCCGTCCACGCCAACTACGGGGATTGGTTGGCGTATGCCGAATGGGGCTTCACCGCCATATTCATCGTTGAATACCTCCTGCGCCTCTACTGCTCGCCACAACCGCTGAAATACGCCTTCAGCTTTTACGGGCTGGTGGACTTACTGGCCATCGTGCCCGGCATCCTTGCGCTTTATTACAGCGATGCGCAGTACCTGCTGATTGTGCGGGTCATCCGCATGTTGCGAATTTTCCGGGTGCTCAAACTCAGTCCATACCTGAAGCAGGCCAATTACCTGCTTTCGGCGCTACGCGGCAGCAAGCAGAAGATCATCGTGTTTCTGCTCACTGTGTCTACGCTGGTGGTGGTGTTCGGCACACTCATGTACGTGATCGAGGGTCCCGAGCATGGTTTCACCAGCATTCCGAAAGGCATCTATTGGGCGATCGTCACCCTGACTACCGTGGGCTATGGCGATATCGTGCCCAGAACTGCAGTCGGCCAAATGCTCTCGGCACTGGTGATGATTACCGGTTATTCGATTATCGCCGTACCGACCGGAATCTTCACCGCGGAGCTCGCCACCGCCATGCGTGGCGAACAGCTGAAACATGATTGTCCGGTGTGCTCGAAGAACACTCATGAACACGGTGCGGCTTTCTGCTCACGCTGCGGCAATGCGCTTTTTCCACGGGTGGAAAATAAAGCATAAGCAAATGCCTTTTAAATCTTTAAACGCCTAATGCGCCCCGGCTATAGTCGCGCGCATCAAGCCATCAATGTCTGTACATCCAAAAAGGAATTGCGCAGTGAACAAACTTTTCGCCGCTTCGTTACTCGCCGCAGGACTGGCTTTCGGCAGCGCGGCCCAGGCCGCCCCGACCCTGCTCAACGTGTCGTATGACGTCATGCGTGATTTCTACAAGGACTACAACGCTGCTTTTCAGAAGCACTGGCAAGCCGAGCACAAAGAAAACATCGCGGTGCAGATGTCTTTCGGCGGGTCCAGCAAACAGGCCCGCTCGGTCATCGACGGTCTGCCTGCTGACGTTATCACCATGAATATGGCCACCGACATCAACGCATTGGCTGACAACGGCAAGCTGGTTCCTGATAACTGGGTGACGCGCCTTCCAAACAACAGCGCGCCATTCACTTCGGCCACGGTTTTTATCGTCCGCAAGGGCAACCCAAAAGCGTTGAAAGACTGGCCTGACCTGATCAAGGACGGTGTCGAGGTCATCGTGCCTAACCCGAAAACTTCGGGTAACGGCCGCTACACCTACCTCTCGGCCTGGGGCTATACCCTGAAAAACGGCGGTGATGAAGCCGCTGCCAAGCAGTTCGTCGGTAACCTCTTCAAACACGTACCCGTGCTAGACACCGGCGGCCGTGGTGCAACCACCACGTTCATGACCAACCAGATCGGCGACGTGCTGATCACCTTTGAAAACGAAGCAGAAATGATCGCCCGTGAATTCGGCCGTGATCAGTTCGAAGTGGTCTACCCGAGCGTGTCGGCTGAAGCCGAGCCGCCCGTCAGCGTGGTGGATAAAGTCGTCGACAAGAAAGGCAGCCGCGCCGCCGCCGAGGAATACCTGAAATACCTGTGGTCCCCTGAAGGTCAGGAAATCGCTGCCAACAACTACCTGCGTCCACGCGACCCCGCGGTGCTTGCCAAATACACCGACCGCTTCCCGAAGGTTGATTTTCTTTCGGTAGAAAAAACTTTTGGCGACTGGCGCACTGTGCAGAAAACCCACTTTGCTGATGGTGGGGTGTTTGATCAGATTTATACCGGCAAGTGATCGGGCTGGTCTGAAATGAAAACGGCGACCTTCGGGTCGCCGTTTCGTTTTTGCTGCTAGCAGGACAGCGTTATCCATACGCCATGCGTTCGCTCAGGGTCCAGATCAACACAAATACCGCCTGCGTATCACACCACTAAAGAGAATGAATTCGTCCGGCTAACTCGCCTCGGGCAATTGTTCCAGCCTGATCAACGAATGATCAATTACCGTCTTGGCCATATCGATAAGATGTACCACCGACAATGCAAGATGGCGGTCCGAACCAGTCAGTCTGTCACCGCTTTCGTACGCTGTTGCGGCTGCACATTGCAGCAAATTGGAAGCATGACCAAGGGCCTCTTCCAGATCTGAATGAGGCATGGGTAAGAGATGTGGCATTTTTTAAGAACTCCAACGTCAAGGGAAGCTGCCGACATCGCTACTAAACGATAGGGTGGCAGCTGTGCGCAGGTTAGTAGACCGGGACGTTGGACCGGCGCACCCGAAGGTGCCCTGAGCACAGCCGCCATAAAGCTCAAGCGTCTGAAAACGCCTGAATTCAGGAGGATTGTGCTTCCACGTCGCGGGCTACTAAACCCGGTCACCGACTTTTCGGTGACCGACGAACCTTAGTGGCCTGAACGGGGAGACACAAGTGGTCGGGATTGTCTCGGAAACTTCACTCAAGAGAAAGAGAGAAGTCCTGCCGTGTTATATGGCCAGAGCCTACAAAACGCTTTTTAGAAATTTCATACATGCAGTCGCGGGGCAAAAGGCTAGTCGTTGATGATTGCCTACATTACGCGGTTCGATCACAGCGAGATGGGAGATTCTATGTTTGCCTGCAAGCGTGCTCTTGATCTTGTAGGACCGGCTTTAGCCGGGAGAGCGGTATGTCGCCAAAGAAAATTTACCGGC
>NZ_JACONW010000279.1 GCF_014357575.1 Pseudomonas folii
CCCGCGGCCCCTGAACCGCGGGCAAGCACTGCTCCCACATAAAAGCATCAAAGCAATGTTCTAAACCGCCATCGGCGCGGTCATTGCCGGGTGGTGTTCATAGCCTTCAAGCGAGAAGTCTGAAGGCTCGATCTGCTCCAGCCATTCCGGTTGATACACACCGGTCTTGGCAAACTCCGGCACCCGATCGGAAATCACCAGTTTCGGCATCGGATACGGCTCGCGCTTGAGCTGTTCGTTGAGCATGTCCAGGTGGTTTTCGTAGACATGGGCATCGCCGATGAAATACGTGAACCAACGCGGCGTGTAGCCCGTCAGACGGCCGATCAGGCTCAGCAGCGCAGCGCCTTCAGTCAGGTTGAACGGTGTGCCCAGGCCCAGATCGTTGGAGCGGATGTACAGCGTCAGGGAGATCTCTTTGGTCTCCTGATTCGGGTGGAACTGATACAGCAGGTGGCACGGCGGCAAAGCCATTTCATCCAACTGAGCGCAGTTCCAGCCGTGGAACAGAATACGACGGCTGCCCGGATCCTTGATGATGGTGTCGACGCACTGACGAATCTGATCGATGGCCTTATACAGCACCACGTAAGGCTGACCGTCTTCCTCTGATTGAGCGATCTGCTGATAGCCCTGGCTTAGCGCCAGTTCGATGGCTTTCGGATTACTCAGGTCAATGCGCTTGTAGGCAGGCCACTTGCGCCATTGCACGCCGTAGATTTCGCCCAGATCGTCTTCGCCCTTACGGAACGGGTTATCCAGCCATTGGGCGTTTTCGTTGGCGTTCTGGTCCCAGACTTTGCAGCCCAGTTCGCGAAACTCAGCCGCGTTGTTCACGCCACGCAGGAAGCCCACCATTTCGCCGATGGCCGACTTGAAGGCCATACGCCGGGTGGTAATTGCCGGGAAGCCTTCCTTGAGGTCGTAACGCAGCATGGCGCCGGGAAAACTGATGGTTTTCACACCGGTGCGGTTGGCCTGCAACGTGCCGTTCTTGATGACGTGGGCGACCAGATCCAGATATTGCTTCATAAATTACCTGCTTCGTGAATCCGCCGGGCAGCCTCGCCCGACGTTTCGGTGTTAGACCGCCGCGTTCTTGCCAGCGGGCGCGCGATTGTAGGCCAGCCAGATCAGCACGATACCGGCGATGATCATCGGCAGGCTGAGAATCTGCCCCATGGTGACCCAGCCCCATGCCAGATAACCCAGTTGCGCGTCGGGCATCCGCACGAATTCGACCAGGAACCGGAACAGCCCGTAAAACAGGGCGAACATGCCGGAAATAGCCATCGTTGGACGGGGTTTGCGAGAAAACAGATAGAGGATCAGGAACAGCGCCACACCTTCGAGTGCGAATTGATACAACTGCGAAGGATGACGTGGCAATTGCGCCGGATCGCTGAAGGGCGGGAAGACCATTGCCCATGGCAAATCCGTCGGTTTGCCCCACAACTCGGCGTTGATGAAGTTGCCGATACGACCCGCACCCAGCCCAATCGGCACCATGGGCGCAACGAAATCCATGAGTTCGAAGAACGACTTGCCATTGCGTCGGCCGAACCACCATGCCGCGATCATGACCCCGACGAAACCGCCGTGGAACGCCATTCCGCCCTTCCAGACTTCGAAGATCAACAGTGGATTGGCGATGTACGCGGGCAGGTCGTAGAACAACACATAACCCAATCGCCCACCGACGATCACGCCCATGGCCAGCCAGAAAATCATGTCGGAGAGCTTTTCCTTGGTCCAGGTCGGATCAAAGCTGTTCAACCGCCGTGATGCCAGCAGCCACGCGCCGCCAATCCCGACCAGGTACATCAAGCCGTACCAGTGAATTTGCAGCGGGCCGATGGCCACCGCCACCGGGTCAATCTGCGGGTAAGGCAGCATTGCAACTCCTTAAATGGGAACGCTCTTGCGAGCACTTAACCAGACACACTAAAGCAGGAAACATAAACCCGTGCTGAACAGCTATTGGCCGGGCATGACGAAAAGAGACCGGCATGTTACCGGAGCCCGGCCCGTCGCTCTAGCGGCGCGCGATGGATGCAAGCTTCATGTGTGAGTAAAGTGGCTGAAAAAGGAGTACTGCATGTGTCTCATCGCTTTCGCCTGGCGCCCTTCTAACGCCCGGCCGCTGATCGTCGCGGCCAATCGTGACGAGTTCTATGCGCGCTCGACCCAGCCCCTCGCGCGGTGGGCGGACGCACCACAGGTCTATGCCGGGCGGGACCTTGAAGCTGGCGGAACCTGGCTTGGTATCACCGCAGACGGGCGTTTCGCGGCACTGACTAATATTCGCAACCCGAGCTTGCCACTGGGGCATCGTTCACGAGGCGAACTGGTTGCTCAATTTTTGACCAGCGATATTCCGGTCGAAGATTATCTTGCCGAGGTAGCCAACAGATCGGATGAATACGGCGGTTTTAATCTGCTGGTGGGCGATCGTCAGCAGTTGTACTACCTCAACGGCTCAAACCCTGAGCCTCGTCGGCTCGATGAAGGTGTCTATGGTCTCTCCAACGCAGCACTGGATACGCCCTGGCCAAAAGTTGAGAAGGCCAAGACTGCCCTGAGTACCCAACTTAATGATCCGAATCCACTGGCACTCATGGCCTTATTGAGCGACCCGACCACCGCCCCAACAACTGAGCTGCCTGATACGGGTGTCAGCCTGGAGACCGAAAAGCTGCTGTCGAGCCTGTTCATCGCCAGCCCCAATTACGGCACCCGGGCCAGCACGGTGCTGATCGTCAATGCTGACGGCAGCCGACACTTCGTTGAACACAGTTTCGGGCCTTATGGCGGGAGATTGGGTGAGGTGGAGTTGAGGCTTTAGATCCTGTGGGAGATTCTGGGGTTACCCGTAACCCGACGTGGGACC
>NZ_JACONW010000028.1 GCF_014357575.1 Pseudomonas folii
TACCGCGACAGATCCTCATCCTTGGCCAGTTCGCCAAGATGACTGTTCACGTATTCTGCATCGATGCGGATCGGCGCTGCATCCGGATCCGTCGCCAGATCACCGGCGCTGAACGACACTTCCTCAAGCAGACGCTCAAGCAAGGTGTGCAAGCGACGCGCACCGATGTTTTCGGTCTTCTCGTTGACCTGCCAGGCAATCTCGGCGAGACGCTTGATGCCGTCGGCTTCGAACGCGATGTTCAAGCCTTCGGTCTTCAGCAGTGCGCAGTATTGCTCGGTCAGGGACGCATGGGGTTCGCTGAGAATACGCTCGAAGTCCTGCGGTGACAGTGCCTTGAGTTCAACGCGGATCGGCAGACGGCCTTGCAGCTCAGGCACCAGATCGCTCGGCTTGCTCAAGTGGAAAGCGCCGGACGCAATGAACAGGATGTGGTCAGTCTTGACCATGCCCAGCTTGGTGTTGACCGTGCAGCCTTCGATCAGCGGCAGCAGGTCGCGCTGGACGCCTTCACGGGACACATCGGCACCGCCCACATTGCCGCGCTTGGCGACCTTGTCGATTTCGTCAATGAACACGATGCCATGTTGCTCAACGGCTTCCAGCGCTTTGGCCTTGAGTTCTTCCTCGTTGACGAGGCGGCCGGCTTCTTCTTCGCGCACCAGCTTGAACGCTTCCTTGACCTTGAGCTTGCGGCTCTTTTTCTTGCCCTTGCCCATGTTGGCAAACAAGCTCTGCAGCTGGTTAGTCATTTCTTCCATGCCAGGTGGCGCGGAAATATCGACGCCAACGGCTTCGTTGATTTCGATCTCGATTTCCTTGTCGTCCAACTGACCTTCACGCAGACGTTTGCGGAACAGCTGACGGGTGTTGGAATCGTTGCTCGGCGCGGCTTCTTCCTGAAAACCCGTACGGGCAGGAGGCAGCAGGGCGTCGAGGATACGGTCTTCAGCAGCGTCTTCGGCGCGGTGACGAACCTTGATGATTTCCTGTTCGCGCAGCAGCTTGATCGCCGCGTCAGCCAGATCGCGAATGATCGACTCAACGTCGCGACCGACATAGCCGACCTCGGTGAATTTGGTCGCTTCGACCTTGATGAACGGCGCGTTGGCCAGCTTGGCCAGACGACGGGCGATCTCGGTTTTACCGACACCAGTCGGGCCGATCATCAGGATGTTCTTGGGTGTGACTTCAACGCGCAGTTCTTCCGGCAATTGCATCCGGCGCCAGCGGTTACGCAGGGCGATGGCGACGGCGCGCTTGGCATCGTCCTGGCCGATGATATGGCGGTTCAGTTCATGGACAATTTCACGGGGAGTCATTGACATGGTATTTGGCGGTCCTCCAGCTGATTCAAGGTCGATATGGCCGCCGATTGCAGCGGCCATATTGAGGCTTATTCAGCGAGGTCCTGCTCCTCAATGGTGATGTTGTGGTTAGTGAACACGCAGATATCGCCAGCGATATGTAGTGCGGTTTCGGCAATTTCACGCGCCGACAGATCGGTTTTTTGCAGCAGGGCGCGGGCAGCCGCCTGGGCGAAAGCACCGCCGGAACCCATGGCGATCAGACCGTCTTCGGGTTCAACGACGTCGCCGTTGCCGGTGATGATCAACGAAGCATCTTTATTGGCGACGGCCAGCATGGCCTCCAGACGGCTCAGGGAGCGGTCGGTCCGCCAGTCTTTGGCGAGTTCAACGGCGGCACGCACCAGATGACCTTGGTGCTTCTCAAGTTGCCCTTCAAAGCGTTCGAAAAGAGTGAACGCGTCGGCCGTAGCGCCAGCGAAACCGGCAATCACTTCGCCGTGATACAGGCGACGCACTTTCTTGGCGTTGCCTTTCATGACGGTGTTGCCCAGAGAAACCTGGCCGTCGCCAGCCATGACGACTTTGCCGTGGCGGCGAACTGAAACGATGGTGGTCAAGGGAGAGTCTCCACACAGCGGGGCGAAAATGCCCTGGTGAAAACTCATATGGGGGTGTGGAAGGGGATTTCAACCACGGGGGATGAGTGGTTGGGCATTGCCGGTAGGAGCGCGCTTGCCCGCGATAAGGGCCGAAGGACCTTCAAACAATAGTGGGCCTCACTATTTCTACGACTGCTTCGCAGCCGATCGCGGGCAAGCGCGCTCCTACCAATTGGGTAATTATTTACTACGTTGCTGCAACAGCAAGTTACTAAAACCACCGCCCGCCAGTTGCTTCTGGGCAACGGTCAGTTGCTCACGGTTGCTGAACGGGCCGACCAGTACGCGGTACCAGGTTTCCTCTTTGACGGTGCCGGATTCCACGGCGGCGGTCTGGCCGAGCAGAATGATCTGAGCACGAACCTTGTCGGCGTCTTCTTTTTTGCGGAACGAGCCCGCTTGCAGGAAGAACTGCGTCACTGCAGCCGGTTTGACCACAGGCGGTGCCGGTGGCGGCGTCAGGCCGCTAAGTGCCGCTTGGGCGCGTGCGGTATCTATCTTCGCAGCCTGTTCAGGCGTGACCGGCGCAACCACAGGTGGCGGAGTTTTCTCCGGCACGGCTTCGTTAGGCACGATGACTTCCGATTCCGGCAGCAGCGTGTAGAAGTCGTACTTGGGCTTCACAGGTGCTGTCGGGCTTGGCGGCGTCTTGTTCGCTTCAGCGATTTTCGCCGCCTTGGCGTCAGCCCGAACCCGCTTGATGTCATCGCCACCCGGTTCGAGCTTCATCAGGAAGACAACGAATGCACCGACGCTGAGGCCGATCGCCAGCCACAGCCATCCAGGAATCGGCTTCTTCGCGGGTGCCTGATAACGGCTGGCGCCGCGCTTGGGAGCAGGTTTCTTTTTCGCGGCAGCCAACTTACATACGCTCCAGTGTTTCCAGACCCAACAGTTGCAGGCCTTGCTTGAGGGTGCGGCCGGTCAATGCAGCAAGGCGCAAACGGCTCTGCTGTTGTTCGGCATTATCGGCAGCCAGGATAGGGCAGTTCTCGTAGAAGCTGGAGAACAACCCCGCTAGATCGTAGAGGTAAGCGCACAGAACGTGAGGCGTGCCCTTTTCGGAGACGTTGTTGAGGATTTCCCCAAACTGCGCCAGACGTGCAGCCAGCTCCTGCTCCTGTGGTGCCTCAAGGACGATCTGGCCCTTGCTGGCATCAAACGGCGTACCGAGTTTACGGAACACACCCGCAGCCCGTGTGTACGCATACAGCAGATAAGGCGCGGTATTACCTTCGAAGCTGAGCATCTGGTCGAAGTTGAAGCTGTAATCGCTGGCCCGATGCTTGGACAGGTCGGCGTATTTCACCGCACTGATACCCACCGCCTGGGCAATGGTGCGCAGTTCGTCTTCAGGCAGCTCCGGGTTCTTTTCCTTCACCAGGGTGTAGGCGCGCTCCTTGGCTTCTTCGAGCAGGTCAATCAGCTTGACCGTGCCGCCATCGCGGGTCTTGAACGGACGGCCATCGGCTCCGTTCATGGTGCCGAAGCCCATGTGTTCCAGTTGCATGCCTTCGTGAACGAAACCGGCGCGGCGCGCGACTTCGAAGACTTGCTGGAAGTGCAACGCCTGACGCTGGTCGACGAAATACAGCACACGATCAGCTTTGAGTACCTTGCTCCGGTAGCGCATAGCCGCCAGGTCGGTGGTTGCGTACAGATAGCCGCCACCGGCCTTCTGCACGATGACCGGCAGCGGGGTGTCGTCTGCGGTGCGGAATTCTTCGAGGAATACGCACTGTGCGCCGTTGCTCTCAACCAGCAGGCCGGTGGCTTTCAGATCGGCAACTACGTTAGCCAGATCGTCGTTGTAAGCACTCTCGCCCATCACGTCTGCCGGGGTCAGTTTGACGTTCAGCAGGTCGTAGACTTTCTGGCAGTGCGACAACGAGATGTCTTTGAATTTTGCCCACAGGCTCAGGCATTCAGCGTCACCGGCCTGCAGTTTTACCACCAGCCCACGGGCGCGGTCGGCGAACTCTTCGGATTCGTCAAAACGTTTTTTCGCAGCACGGTAGAAGTCTTCCAGGTCCGACAACTCGTCGCTGGTGGCTGGCTGCTCTTGCAGGTAAGCCAACAGCATGCCGAATTGCGTACCCCAGTCGCCCACGTGGTTCTGGCGGATGACGGTGTCGCCCAGAAACTCCAGAACGCTGGCAACGCCGTCGCCGATGATGGTCGAGCGCAAGTGGCCAACGTGCATTTCCTTGGCCAGGTTCGGAGCCGACAGGTCGACTACCGTGCGCTGTGCAGGGCCGTTTTTGCGGACGGACAGTTGGGCATCGGCGAGGGCGGCATCAAGACGCGCGGCCAAAGCCTGAGTGTTCTGGAAGAAATTCAGGAAGCCCGGACCGGCGATTTCCACCTTGCTGATCTGCTCGTCGGCAGGCAGTGCAGCGATCAGCTTTTCAGCCAGATCACGGGGCTTCATGCCGGCTGGCTTGGCCAGCATCATGGCGATATTGCTGGCGAAGTCGCCGTGGGTCTTGTCCTTGGCATTCTCCACCTGAATCGCTGGCGACAGGCCTTCTGGCAAGACGCCCTCGGTGACGAGTTGGCTCAGGGCTTGTTGGATCAGCTGGCGAATGGTGTCTTTCATGGTGCTCTCTTTCGACCGCAAGCGCGGCGGCGCCTGGATGCGCGGGTGGAAAAACTGGGCATTATCCGTTGCCGGAGCCACCTTGCCAACCGCGTTGGATGTGCGGTTGTAAATTACGGTCTGTTGGAGCGAGGCTTGCCCGCGAAGGGGTCGGCACATTCAATAAATCTTCGCCAGCTTGATATCGCCTTCGCGGGCAAGCCTCGCTCCAACAGAAAAGCATTTCAACCCATCGGGTTAAATTTCTTAACGCCGGTGTCAGGGCTAATACAAATCCACCGGATCCACATCCAACGACCACCTGACCTGCCTGCCACTCGGCATCTGTTCCAGGGCCAGCAGCCAGGAAGCAAGCAGCCGATGCAGTGGCGCTCGGGCGCTGGATTGCAGCAACAATTGGGCTCGATACCGACCGGCGCGGCGCTCCATCGGGGCCGGGACCGGGCCGAGCAGTTCAATGCCGCCCAGATTCATGTCGTTCAACAGTTGCTCGGCAACCGAGCAGGCTTCATCAAGGAACCCTTCGGCCTGACCCGGTTTATGCGCTTCGGCCCGTAACAGTGCCAGATGCGCAAAAGGCGGCAAGCCCGCCGCGCGACGTTCGCTCAGGGCTTGCTCGGCGAAGGCGAAGTAACCTTGTTCGGTGAGCTGAATCAGCAGCGGGTGATCCGCCAGATGCGTCTGGATAATTACCCGGCCTGGCTCTTCAGCTCGTCCGGCCCGCCCGGCTACCTGTACGATCAACTGCGCCATGCGCTCGCTGGCGCGGAAGTCTCCGGAAAACAGGCCGCCGTCGGCATCCAGAATCGACACCAGCGTTACACGCGGGAAATGGTGCCCTTTGGCGAGCATCTGCGTGCCCACCAGAATGCACGGCTGGCCGCGCTGGATAGTTGCGAACAGTTGATTCATCGCGTCTTTACGCGAGGTGCTGTCGCGATCAACCCGCAATACGGGGTAATCCGGAAACAGAATGGCCAGACGCTCTTCGGCGCGCTCGGTGCCTGCGCCAACCGGACGCAAATCCACCTTGCCGCAGGACGGGCACTGGCGCGGTACGCGTTCGACGTGGCCGCAGTGGTGACAGCGCAGTTCGCCGGAGCGCTGATGCACGGTCATCCGCGCATCACACCGCGGGCAGCCCGACAGCCAGCCGCAATCGTGGCAGAGCAGCGTCGGCGCAAAGCCACGTCGGTTCAGAAACACCAGTACTTGCTGACCCGCTGCGAGGGTCTGGCCGATGGCTTGTTGCATCGGTCCGGAGATACCGCTGTCCAGTGGACGGCTTTTGACGTCCAGACGCATGAATTTCGGTTGTTGCGCACCGCCCGCCCGCTGGTTAAGGCGCAACAGGCCGTAACGGCCGGTGTAGGCGTTGTGCAGGCTTTCCAGCGAAGGCGTGGCCGAGCCGAGCACAATGGGGATGTTTTCCTGGCGCGCGCGCACTAAAGCCAGATCCCGGGCGTGATAACGCAGGCCTTCCTGCTGTTTATAGGAGCCGTCGTGCTCTTCGTCGATGATGATCAGGCCGGGATTCTTCATCGGCGTGAACAGCGCCGAACGGGTGCCAATAATAATGTCGGCCTCGCCATCCCGCGCTGCCAGCCAGGCATCCAGCCGATCGCGATCATTGACCGCCGAATGCAGCAAGGCGATGCGTGCATTGAAGCGCTGCTCGAAGCGCGCCAGAGTTTGCGGCCCGAGGTTGATTTCCGGGATCAGTACCAGCGCCTGTTTACCGGCTTCCAGCGTTTCGCGGATCAACTGCAAATAGACTTCGGTTTTGCCGCTGCCGGTAACGCCCGCCAGCAGAAACGCGTGAAAGCTGCCGAACCCGGCGCGAATCGCCTCGCAGGCCGCGCGTTGCTCAGTATTGAGTGGCAGTTCTGGCTGGGCCAGCCAATGCTCATGACGCGCTGAAGGGGCATGGCTGCGCACTTCAACCTGCACCAACTCTTTAGCCAGCAGCAAATTGAGGCTTTCTTTATTCAGCATCAGCTTGCTCAGCAACTGATGCGCAACACCGTGGGGATGCTGGGCGAGCGTGGTCAGTGCTTCAAGCTGCTTGGGTGCCCGGGCGATGCGCGGGTCATCGACGCTGGCATTCGGCGCAACCTGCCAGAAGCGTTCCTGGCGCGATTCGGCCGGTTCGCCTTGGCGCAGCAGTACGGGCAGCGCCCAGCTCAAGGTATCGCCGAGACTGTGCTGATAATACTGAGAGGTCCACAGGCACAGTTTGAACAGCGCGGGCGGCAGGGGCGCCTGTTCATCGAGCAGGGCGATGGCGGGCTTGAGTTTGTCTGCGGGTACTTCGCTGTGATCGGCGATCTCGATCAGGATGCCGATCATCTCCCGACGGCCGAATGGCACACGCAAGCGCATGCCCGGCTGCAAGGCGCTGCGCAGCACCCCGGCGGGCGCCCGGTAGTCGAACAGGCGCCGCAGTGGCGAAGGCAGGGCAAGGCGCAGAATGGCGTCGGGCACGCGGGGTTTCCCTGTTACGGTATGTGACGGATGCGCGATCTTAGCAGACGACCGGCGTAAAGCCCCGCTTGCGTGATCTGGATTGTCTGGTAATATTCGCGGCCTATTTACGTGCGGTATTCGACAATAGTGTTGGATGGCGGCACGCTAGCCCGAGGAAGTACCGATGAAAGCTGATATCCATCCAGTTTACGAAGCCATTGACGCTACTTGCAGCTGCGGCAATGTCATCAAGACCCGTTCGACTCTCGCCAAGCCTCTGAGCCTGGACGTTTGCAACGAGTGCCACCCGTTCTACACCGGCAAGCAGAAGACTCTTGACGTTGGCGGCCGTGTTGACAAGTTCAAGTCGCGCTTCGGTGCGTTCGGTGCTACCAAAGCTCCTGCTGCTGCAGAGTAAGGTTGGCCGATCTGGAAAATCCAACGGGTTTCTCCAGGCTGCTTAAAAAGGCGTCCCTTGTGGGCGCCTTTTTTGTGGCCGCGATTTGGTTGCCTGCCGCTCAGGCTCTTTGCCCTGCGCCATCTTCGCTCCCGATTGTTCAGGTCGAGCGTGTGGTCGATGGCGACACCCTGCGCCTCAAAGATGGCCGCAATGTGCGCATGATCGGCCTCAATACTCCCGAGACGGGCAAGAAAGGTCGTGCCGCCGAGCCATTTGCCGAGGCTGCCAAACGCCGCTTGCAAGCGCTGGTGGATGAGAGCAATGCCACCGTCAGTTTGCGGATCGGCGAGCAGGGCAAGGACCGTTACGGTCGTGTGCTGGCTAATGTCTACAGTCGCGACGGTGCGAATCTGGAAGCGCAGTTACTGAGCGAGGGCCTGGGTTATCTGGTCGCGGTATCGCCGAATGTGGCGTTGGTGGACTGTCAGCAAGCGGCTGAGCTTACTGCGCGTAAGGCTGGCCTCGGCCTGTGGCGTAATTCCCCGGTGCAATCGGCTGGTCAGATCGATAAGGGCGGTTTTGCGCTGGTCTCTAGTCAGGTCACGGGTGTGCAGCGCAATGGGGGTGGCCTCTGGATTGAGCTGCAGGGCTCGCTGGTGCTGCGTATCGCACCTGATCTGGTCAGCCAGTTCGATGTAAAGCAGCTGAGTCGCATGAAAGGGCAGCGCATCGAGGCGCGTGGCTGGGTCGTTGATCGCTCCCGACGGGGTGGCCTCAAGGAGGGGCAGGCACGGTGGATGATGCCCATTACTCATCCGGCGATGCTTGATTCATCGACCCCATGACACACCGATCTGTAGGGGCGCGCTTCCATCAAACAACACGCAAACTAATGGATTGGAATGCATTTTCTGTAGGAGCTGCCGAAGGCTGCGAAGCGTTTATCCTGACACACCCCAATCGCAGCCTTCGGCAGCTCCTACAAACTAGTTGCCCTGATGCAACTCCTCCGCTCTAAGCGTAAAGTCTAACTTCCCGCCTATTGACAGTAGTGACTGGCCAGTCTTGTTAGGACTTTGCATCTTGCGTATCCTCGGCGGTCCGTCTTCCCACAGTAAAAAAAGCGGAATGCCCACATGTCTGATTTGAAAACTGCCGCGCTTGAATATCACGCCAATCCTCGTCCGGGGAAACTGAGCGTAGAACTCACCAAGCCCACCGCTACTGCTCGCGACCTGGCCCTGGCTTATAGCCCTGGCGTTGCCGAGCCTGTGCGTGAAATCGCCCGTGACCCTGAGCTGGCCTACAAATACACCGGCAAAGGTAACCTGGTAGCAGTTATTTCCGATGGCACCGCGATCCTCGGCCTGGGTGATCTGGGCCCACTGGCATCCAAGCCAGTGATGGAAGGCAAGGGCGTTCTGTTCAAGCGTTTCGCCGGTATCGACGTATTCGATATCGAAGTGGATTCGGAAAGCCCACAGGCTTTCATCGATACCGTAAAACGCATCTCCATCACCTTCGGCGGTATCAACCTCGAAGACATCAAGGCGCCTGAGTGCTTTGAGATCGAGAAAGCGCTGATCGAACAATGCGACATCCCTGTTTTCCACGATGACCAGCACGGCACCGCGATTGTGACTGCGGCCGGCATGATCAACGCGCTGGAAATCGTCGGCAAGAACCTGGCTGACGCCAAGATCGTCTGCCTGGGCGCTGGCGCTGCGGCCATCTCCTGCATGAAGTTGCTGGTGAGCATGGGCGCGAAGATTGAAAACATCTTCATGATCGACCGTTCCGGCGTTATCCACTCCGGCCGTACCGATCTGAACCAGTACAAAGCGGTGTTCGCTCACGCGACTGAAAAACGCACGCTGGCTGACGCTCTTGATGGCGCCGACGTATTCGTTGGTCTGTCCGGCCCGAACCTGCTGAGCGCTGAAGGCCTGAAGTCCATGGCCAAGGATCCGATCGTGTTCGCCTGCTCGAACCCTGATCCGGAAATCTCCCCAGAGCTGGCTCACGCCACTCGCAGCGACGTGATCATGGCGACCGGTCGTTCCGACTACCCGAACCAGGTCAACAACGTACTGGGCTTCCCGTTCATCTTCCGCGGTGCCCTGGACGTTCGCGCCAAGCGCATCAACGAAGAAATGAAGATCGCCGCGGCCAACGCCCTGCGCGAACTGGCAAAACTGCCAGTGCCTCAGGAAGTCTGCGACGCCTACGGCGGCATCAAACTGGAATTCGGTCGTGAGTACATCATCCCGAAACCAATGGACACCCGCCTGCTGGGCCTGATCGCTGATGCCGTTGCCAAGGCAGCCATCGAAAGCGGCGTTGCAACCCTGCCGTATCCAAAGCACTACCCGCTGACCAGCGTAGATGACGTTTTTAACGGCTAATCGCTGATTCAGATGCACAAAAAACCCTGCAGCGATGCAGGGTTTTTTTGTGGAGCTAAATCTGTTGGAGCGAGGCTTGCCTGCGAATAGCCTTAACGCGGTGCGTCAGTGGTACCGAGGGGCCCGATTCGCGGGCAAGCCTCGCTCCAACAAACGGGGGTGCGTCAGAAAAGGTCGATCGGTGCTGACTCGTCCGCTGGCAGCGGGCTGCCTGGCGCCTGACCGCCCAGTTCGTTGACGCTTGGCGGTGTGTCTTCGCTTTTGAACAGCTCGAAGAACGCGTTAGGCGTGCTCGGTGTCGCGGCCCTGCCGCTGATCGGATCAACCCGCAGGCTCAGGATGCCATCCGGTTCGGCCTGCTGATGCGGCGGTTTGTCCTTGAGCGCAGCGCTCATGTAGTTCATCCAGATCGGCAGGGCAACGGTACCGCCAAATTCATGACGGCCCAGGCTTTCGGGTTGGTCGAAACCCGTCCAGACCGTAGTCACGTAATCGGCGTTGTAACCGGTGAACCACGCATCCTTGGATTCGTTGGTCGTACCGGTCTTGCCCGCGATATCCGGACGGTTCATCGCCAGGGCCCGGCGGCCGGTGCCGCGTTTGATCACATCCTGCAGCATACTGTTGAGAATGTACGTAGTGCGGCCGTCCACAATGCGCGGTGCAATGGCGGGTGCCTGAGGGTCTACCGGCGCAGCAGGCTGTGCTGGCCCTTCATTGGATGAGGTGATGAGCGCAGGCCCATTGGGCACCGCGACCGTGTTGGCATGTGGCGCTGGCTGATGGTCGACCGCCGGGACGCTTGGCGGGTTGGCTTCAAACAAGGTCACGCCATCGCGGCTCTCGATGTTCTGGATCAGGTACGAGTTGATCTTGTAGCCACCGTTGGCGAACGCCGACCAGCCGGTGACGATTTCCATCGGTGTCAGGGTTGCAGTGCCCAGTGCCAGCGACAGGTTGCGCGGCAGATCGCTCTTGTTGAAGCCAAAGCGCGTGATGTAGTCGATTGACGTATCGATGCCCAATTGTTGCAGCAGACGAATCGAAACCAGATTGCGCGATTTGTACAGCGCTTCACGCAAGCGGATCGGGCCAAGGAACGTATTGGTGTCGTTCTTCGGACGCCAGACCTTGTCCAGATACTCATCAACAAACACGATCGGCGCATCGTTTACCAGGCTCGATGCGGTGTAGCCGTTGTCCAGCGCTGCGCTGTACAGGAACGGCTTGAAGCTGGAACCCGGTTGACGCTTGGCTTGCAGGGCGCGGTTGTAGTTGCTCTGCTCGAAAGCGAAACCACCGACCAGGGCACGGATTGCGCCATTTTGCGGGTCGAGGGATACCAGTGCACTTTGCGCGGCTGGAATCTGGCTGAACTTGAGAGAGCCATTTTCCTGACGCTGCAGGCGAACCAGATCGCCGACATGCGCGACATCAGCAGGCCCCTTGGGATTTGCGCCCAGGCTGTTGGTGTTCAGATAAGGGCGCGCCCATTTCATGCTCGCCCATTCGACAGTTTCTTCCTTCTCACCATTACGGGTCAGGACGCGAACGCCGGTCTTGTCGACCTGGGTGACGATTGCAGGCTCAAGGCCGCTGATGGTGCGTTGTTTGGTCAGCTCTTGCGCCCAGCCTTCGCGGGTCATGCCCGGGAAGCGGCTTTCAGGACCGCGGTAGCCGTGGCGCTGGTCGTATTCGATCAGGCCTTCCTGAACCGCAGTGTTGGCGTGTTCCTGAAGGTCGCTCGGTACTGTCGTGGTGACACGGAAGCCTTCTGTATAGGCATCGCTGCCATAACGGCCGACCATTTCGGCCCGTGCCATTTCTGCAATATAAGGTGCGTTAACTTCAGGTGTAGGCACGTGATAGCTGGCGTTGAGTGGCTCGCTGAGCGCGGCCTGATAGGCGCTTTGGTCGATCTTGCCCAGCTTGTACATGCGGCCCAGGATCCAGTCGCGACGTTCTTTGGCGCGTGTCGGGTTGGCCAGCGGGTTGAAGCGCGAAGGGGCTTTCGGCAGGCCGGCGATCATGGCCATTTGTGCAAGGCTTACGTCGCGGATCGATTTGCCGTAATAGACTTGCGCCGCTGCTTCGATGCCGTAGGCCCGGTTACCCAGATAGATCTTGTTGACGTACAGCTCGAGAATTTCGTCTTTGGTCAGTTGGCGCTCAATTTGCAGTGCAAGAAGGATCTCGGTGGTTTTACGCGAAAAACTGCGCTCACTCGTCAGAAAATAGTTCTTTGCCACCTGCATGGTGATGGTGCTGCCGCCCGACTGGATGTGGCCGCTTTTAACCAGTTGTGACGCCGCACGCATCAGGCTGCCAGGGTCGACGCCGTAGTGGTTGGCGAAATTGTCATCTTCGGCCGAGAGCAATGCGTTGATGAAATTCGGCGGGATTTCGGCAAAGCGGATCGGGGTACGGCGCATCTCGCCAAACTCCGCAATCAACTTGCCGTCGCTGCTGTAGACGCGCAGCGGGATTTGCAGCTGGATGCTGCGCAAGGCTTCGACAGACGGCAGGTTCGGGCTCAGATAAAGAAAGGCACCGCTGAGGCCGAGCAACAGCGCACAGAATACGGCGACGAGAGACCACCAGAAAAACTTCAGCAGGCGTATCAAGGCTTTTTGATTTCCAGAATAAAAAGAATGAGTTAAGCGCAGGCACTAACAAATAGACACGCCTTGAAGCTTGGTTATACGAAAAAAGCGCTGGGCATTATAAGCATTTTTCGTCTCCAAGCGTTATTTGCGCTACTGTCAGGATTGCTGACAGCGGCGTTGGACAACAAATAATCCGTAAGTGACGGAAACTCATAGGGAACAGGTTGTGTTCGAACTCTTCGGTAAGAAGGCCAACACCCTTCTAGGGATCGATATTAGCTCTACATCGGTGAAACTCCTTGAGTTGAGTCGTTCCGGCACACGCTACAAAGTCGAGTCCTACGCGGTGGAGCCACTCCCGGCGAACGCTGTGGTCGAAAAGAACATTGCCGAGCTCGAAGGCGTCGGAAATGCGTTGACGCGCGTGTTGGCCAAGGCGCGTACAAGCGTCAAATCTGTGGCGGTTGCCGTGGCCGGTTCCGCCGTCATTACCAAGACCATTGAGATGGACGCTGGCCTGTCGGATGACGACATGGAAAACCAGCTGAAGATCGAGGCTGACCAGTACATTCCCTATCCATTGGAAGAAGTCGCAATCGATTTCGAGGTTCAAGGCTATTCGGTGCGTAATCCCGAGCGCGTCGAAGTCCTGCTTGCTGCCTGTCGCAAAGAAAACGTTGAAGTACGTGAAGCCGCTCTGGCGCTCGCGGGCCTCAGCGCGCGGGTCGTCGATGTAGAAGCCTACGCACTCGAGCGTGCCTATGGCCTGTTGTCGACGCAGTTGGGTAGCGGTCACGACAAACTGACCGTTGCCATCGTCGACATCGGCGCGACCATGACGACCCTGAGCGTGCTGCACAACGGGCGCATTATTTATACCCGTGAGCAGTTGTTCGGCGGGCGGCAGCTGACTGAGGAAATTCGCCGTCGCTATGGCCTTTCCATGGAAGAGGCCGGCCTCGCCAAGAAGCAGGGCGGTCTGCCCGATGATTACTTGATCGAAGTGCTGCAGCCATTCAAGGATGCCGTGGTGCAGCAAGTTGCCCGGTCGCTGCAATTCTTCTTCGCCGCAGGACAATACAACGCCGTGGACTACATCATGCTGGCCGGTGGTACCGCATCGGTTTCCGGTCTGGACAACTTGATCCAGCAGCGCGTCGGCACTCCCACGCTGGTCGCCAACCCGTTTGCAGACATGGCCTTGAGCGCCAAGGTCAATGCTGGCGCCCTGGCCAGCGATGCTCCTGCTTTGATGATCGCGTGCGGTCTGGCCCTGAGGAGCTTTGACTGATGGCACGGATCAACCTTCTCCCCTGGCGTGAACAGCTTCGCGAAGAGCGCAAGAAACGATTTCTCATGGCCCTGGCTGGCGTATTTGTGGCTTCGGTCGGCGTATTGTTCATGGTTGATCAATATTTGAGCAGTGCGATCACTCATCAGGCGGCGCGCAATGCATTCATCCAGAACGAAATCGTGCAGCTCGATGAACGTATTAAAGAGATCAGTGATCTGCGAGCTCGTCGCAAGCAGTTGCTGGAACGGATGAAAATCATCCAGGACCTGCAAGGCAATCGGCCGATCATCGGCCGGGTCTTTGATCAGATGGCACGTACTCTGCCGGACGGTGTGTATTTCTCGAACGTGAAGATGGTCGACAACCTGGTGAGCATCACCGGCGCGGCAGAATCGAACAATCGCGTGTCGGACTTGATGCGTAATCTCGACGCTTCTGACTGGTTTGAAGCGCCGAGTCTGACTGAGGTCAAGGCCACGACCGCTGGCGCGCTGGATCAGGCCAACGTGTTTCAGTTAACAGTGCGCCAGACGCAACCGGCCATTGATGGAGTCAAGCCATGAACCTTTCCGAGTCGCTGGAAAGTCTGCGCCGGATTGACCTTGGCGATCTGGACATCAACAACCTTGGCTCATGGCCTGCTGCCGTCAAGTTCGTGAGCGGCATCCTGTTGATGGTGTTAGTGCTGGCCTTGGGTTACTTCTTCTATATCCAGGATCTCGAGAGTCGGCTGGATGGCGCGCGCGCCAATGAAATCACGCTGAAGGAGCAGTTCACCAACAAGGCATTTCAGGCCGCTAACCTGCAGCCCTACAAGGTGCAGATGACCGAGATGGAAAACACCTTCGGCGCATTGTTGCGGCAGTTGCCCAGCGATACCGAAGTGCCTGGTTTGCTGGAGGACATCACGCGCACAGGGTTGGGCAGCGGACTGGAGTTCGAAGAGATCAAGTTGCTGCCGGAAGCTGCTCAGCAGTTTTACATCGAGTTGCCGATACAGATCACCGTTGTGGGCGGGTATCACGATCTGGCGACCTTCGTCAGTGGTGTCGCCAGCCTGCCGCGGATCGTCACCCTGCATGACTTCGAGATCAAACCTGTGGAAGCGTCAAATCCCGCCAGGTTGCGAATGAATATTCTCGCCAAGACCTATCGCTACAACGACGAAGGACTGAATAAATGAGGCTGGCGCGATTGTTGTGCGCCAGTGTGGCGTTGATCAGTCTGGCCGGGTGCAACGAGGATTCGTCGTTCGCCGACCTGACCAGCTTTATGGATGAGGCGCGTGCCCGACCGACGGGCACTATTGAGCCTCTGCCAAGGTTTCGTCCTTATGAGGCTTTCACGTATAACGCTGCGAATCTGCGCAGCCCGTTTCAGCCGCCGATCAAGGTCGATATCGTCAACCGCCTTAAAGGTTCAAGGCTCGTGGCCCCGGATGAAACCCGGCCAAGGCAGTTTCTGGAAGGGTTCAATATCGAGACGTTCGAGATGGTCGGCACCATGGGGAATGAAACCGGGACGTTTGCCCTGCTCAAGGGGGCGGGTGGCGTATACCGGGTGAAAGTCGGTGATTATCTGGGCCGCAATAACGGCCGGATTGTCTCGGTCGATGAATCTCGCGTTGATGTCGTAGAAATAGTTCCTGACGGAGAGGGGGCATGGCTGGAAAGGCCGCGCAGCATTTCCCTGAAAGAACGCTCATGAAACGAGCACAGCCAAGCATGCAAAGCACTCTCGGGTTCGCAGGACGGAAAATGATCATGACCAGGATTCTTTCGGCTATCGGTGTATCGCTATGGATTGCGATGATTTCGCCGGTGCTCCAGGCCGCCACTCTCAAAACGCTGGATGTTGCGGCGCTGCCCGGTGACAGGATCGAGCTCAAGCTGACTTTTGACGCGCCGGTCCCGGCGCCCAGAGGCTATACCACCGAACAGCCAGCCCGTATCGCACTCGACTTGCCCGGCGTGACCAGTCAGCTGGCGACCAAGAGTCGTGAGCTGGGCAGTGGCAATGCCCGTAGCGTGGTTGTGGTCCAGGCCAATGATCGCACGCGAGTCATTATCAACATGACCACGCTCGCGCCCTACAGCTCGCGGGTCGATGGCAATAATCTGTTTGTCGTGATCGGTCAGGGGGCTGCCGCGGCGCAGGCATCACAGCCCAGTACTGCGCAGGGCGCTGCTCGTGTTGCCGTACCGCCCTCTGCTCCCGCAAGACCCAAGGCTTATGGGCCAGTTGGCAAAGCCATCCGGAATGTCGATTTCCAGCGGGGCGAGTTGGGTGAAGGCAATGTGATCATTGATCTGACGGATTCCAGCGTTGCGCCTGATATTCAGGAGCAGGGCGGCAAGATTCGCGTCGATTTTGCCAAAACCCAACTGCCTGAAAAGCTGCGGGTACGACTGGACGTCAAAGACTTCGCCACGCCGGTGCAGTTTGTTAACGCCTCTGCGACCGGCGACAAGGCAAGCATCACCATCGAGCCTTCCGGGCCTTTCGATTACTCCGCCTATCAGACTGAAAACAAGCTGACCATCAGCGTGCGTCCGTTGACCAACGAAGACCTGGACCGTCGCAACGCAGAGAAGCTGGTTTACACCGGTGAGAAGCTGTCGCTCAACTTCCAGGACATCGATGTGCGGTCGGTGCTGCAATTGATCGCGGACTTCACCAGCCTCAATCTGGTGGCCAGTGACACGGTTCAGGGCGGCATTACCTTGCGTCTGCAAAACGTGCCGTGGGATCAGGCGCTGGATCTGGTGCTGAAAACCAAAGGTCTGGACAAACGCAAGATCGGCAATGTGTTGCTGGTCGCACCGGCTGACGAAATTGCGGCCCGTGAGCGGCAGGAGCTTGAGTCTCTCAAGCAGATTGCCGAGCTGGCACCGCTGCGTCGTGAGTTGCTTCAGGTCAACTACGCCAAGGCTGCGGACATCGCCAAGTTGTTCCAGTCGGTCACTAGCGCCGAATCCAAGGTCGATGAGCGTGGCTCGATCACCGTGGATGAGCGTACCAACAATATCATTGCCTATCAGACTCAGGATCGTCTGGACGAGCTGCGTCGTATCGTTTCCCAACTGGATATTCCGGTGCGTCAGGTGATGATCGAAGCGCGTATCGTTGAGGCCAACGTCGGTTACGACAAGGCGCTCGGGGTGCATTGGGGTGGGTCGACCAACCTCAAGCGTGGGAGTAACTGGAACGCCTATGGTCTGGACGACAATGGTGATGAGGCGGGCAACACCGGCGATGAACTTACTGCCAACACACCGTTTGTGGATCTGGGGGCTGCGAATGCCACATCGGGCATCGGTATCGCCTTCGTCACCAGCAACACCCTGCTGGACCTTGAACTGAGCGCCATGGAAAGAACCGGCAATGGTGAAATCGTTTCCCAGCCAAAGGTCGTCACGTCCGATAAGGAAACCGCGAAGATTCTGAAAGGCACCGAGATTCCGTATCAGGAGTCCAGCTCCAGCGGCGCCACCACCGTGTCCTTCAAAGAGGCATCGCTCTCCCTGGAAGTGACGCCGCAGATCACGCCAGACAACCGCATCATCATGGAGGTCAAGGTCACCAAGGATGAGCCGGACTACCTGAACATGGTGCAAGGTGTGCCACCTATTCGTAAAAACGAAGTCAATGCCAAGGTGCTGGTGGCTGATGGCGAGACCATCGTAATCGGTGGTGTGTTCTCCAATACGCAAACTAAAACTGTCGATAAGGTGCCATTTCTCGGCGATGTGCCGTATGTTGGCCGCCTTTTCCGGCGCGATGTGGTCTCGGAGGCAAAATCCGAGCTGCTGGTGTTCCTCACTCCGCGTATCATGAACAACCAGGCGATTGCTGTGAGTCGTTGATTCTGTGCGAAATTTAATACTTGTAGGGCCGATGGGGGCTGGTAAAAGCACCATCGGCCGTTTGCTGGCCAAAGAGCTGCGCCTGCCGTTCAAGGATTCCGACAAGGAAATTGAACTGCGCACGGGTGCCAATATCCCGTGGATCTTCGATAAGGAAGGCGAACCCGGATTCCGTGACCGCGAGCAGGCGATGATTGCCGAGCTGTGCAGTGTCGACGGGATTGTCCTCGCGACCGGCGGCGGTGCCGTCATGCGTAGCGAAAATCGCCAGGCCCTGCATCAGGGCGGACGCGTGGTGTATCTGCATGCCTCGGTAGAGCAGCAAGTCGGGCGCACCGCCCGCGACCGCAACCGCCCGCTGTTGCGCACCGCTGATCCGGCAAAGGTTTTGAGCGATCTGCTCGAAATGCGTGACCCGCTTTATCGGGAGATTGCGGATCTGGTGGTTGAAACCGATGAGCGGCCGCCACGAATGGTGGTTCTTGATATCCTTGCGCGCCTGGCGGAGCTTCCTCCCCGTTAAAGCCTGGGCAGAAATGCGCTATCCTCTGCGACCAATAAAAACACAGGACGAGGCGTTGCCTTGAGCCACCTGTTGCGTGAGTGCCAAAAGCGCTCACGGCGACGTATTCGGTAATCAACGTGGGGACACATGCAGACACTTAAGGTCGAGCTTGGCGAGCGTAGCTACCCGATTCACATCGGTGAAGGCTTGCTGGATCGTTTGGATTTACTCGCTCCGCATATCGTCGGGCGGCAAGTGGCGATTGTTTCCAATACCACCGTCGCGCCCCTTTACCTTGAGCGACTGACCCGCACCCTGGTCGGCTACAACGTCCTGCCTGTCATCCTTCCGGACGGCGAAGCCTTCAAGAACTGGGAAACATTGCAAACCATTTTCGATGGCCTGCTGGGTGCCCGTCATGATCGACGTACCACGGTAATCGCCCTTGGCGGCGGCGTAATCGGCGACATGGCCGGTTTTGCAGCTGCCTGTTACCAGCGCGGCGTGAACTTCATTCAGATTCCTACGACCCTGCTGTCCCAGGTTGATTCTTCGGTGGGCGGCAAGACCGGTATCAACCACCCGCTGGGCAAGAACATGGTGGGTGCGTTCTATCAGCCAAGCGTCGTGCTGATCGACACTGCCAGCCTCAATACGCTGCCGGAGCGCGAGCTGTCGGCGGGCCTTGCTGAAGTCATCAAATATGGTCTGATCTGCGATGAGCCGTTCCTGACCTGGCTTGAACAAAACGTTGATCAGTTGCGTGGCCTGGATCAGGCCGCCTTGACGGTTGCCATCGAGCGCTCCTGTGCCGCCAAGGCCTTGATTGTCGGTGCTGATGAGCGGGAAACCGGCGTGCGCGCTACGCTGAATCTAGGCCACACGTTCGGGCATGCCATCGAAACCCACATGGGTTACGGCGTCTGGCTGCATGGTGAGGCGGTAGGCGCAGGCACGGCCATGGCGCTGGAAATGTCCTCGCGTCTGGGCTGGATCACCGAGCAGGAGCGCAATCGCGGCATTCGCCTGTTGCAGCGTGCCGGTTTGCCAGTGGTGCCTCCACAGGAGATGACCCCGGAGCATTTCCTCGAGCACATGGCTGTCGACAAAAAAGTCCTGGATGGTCGTCTGCGTCTGGTCTTGCTGCGCCGTATGGGCGAAGCCGTGATCACCGACGAATATCCAAAAGAAGTTTTACAGGCCACGCTGGCAGCGGATTACCGCGCCCTCGTGGATCAGCTCAGAGGTTAATGAAATTCCATGACGAGTAGCTTGCACGCCGACGAGGCCTTCCTCGGCCATTACCAGTTGAGTCATGACCCGTTCGCAGCGCGGGTGCCTGGCTTCAAATTCTTCCCTGCCCAGCGCAAGCCGGTATTGGGTCAGTTGCATCATTTGGCTCGTTACAGCCAGTTATTGCTGGTCGTGACCGGCCCGGTTGGCAGCGGCAAGACCTTGTTGCGTCAGGCACTGGTTGCCAGCACCAACAAACAATCGGTCCAGAGCGTGGTGGTTTCGGCTCGCGGTGCCGCCGATGCAGCCGGTCTGCTGCGTCAGGTTGCCCAGGCGCTGAATGTCGCCCAGCCAGAGATGCGCGCCATCCTTGCGCAGGTCGTGCAATTGGCCCTGACCGGGCAGGAAGTCTATTTGTTGGTGGACGATGCCGAACAACTCGGCGAATCCGCACTCGAAGCACTGCTTGGTCTGGCCGATGGAAGTCCTGAAGGCCGCCCGCATGTGTTTCTGTTCGGTGAGGCGTCGCTGATCGATCGACTCGATCAGCTGTGTGCCGAAGCGCAAACCGAGGGCGAGCGCTATCACGTCATCGAGCTGGCACCTTACACGGAAGATGAAACACGGGAATATCTGGAGCAGCGACTGGAAGGTGCCGGACAAGGCATCGAATTGTTCACGGCCGAGCAGATAACCGATATTCACGAGCATTCCGGTGGATGGCCTGGCGCTATCAATCAGGTTGCCCGGGACTCAATGATCGAGGCGATGATCGCCAGCCGTTCGGCGGTCAAACGCCCAAGTGTGGGATTCAAAATGCCGAAGAAATATGTAATGGCACTGGGTGCTGTGGTTGCAGTCGGGGTATTGGCAGCAGTGCTTATCCCTGGCCGTGGCGGCAATTCCAGCGCCCCAGCGACGCAGCCTGCCAACTCTCAGGCGCAATTGCCTCTGGGTCAGGGCACGCCAAGCGCTCAGCAGTCCAACAACGGTGGCCCGGCCATCGAGTTCGCGGGTAATTCGCAGCCGATGCCGTTGCCGCTGGTGGGCAACTCTCAACCTGTCATGCGCGGCCCTCTGGCTGAAGCGGCGGGCGCGAGCGATGGCGACGATGACGGCGTACCGGTTGGATCTGTTGATCAGCCGCCTACCGTGACCACCACCGCGCCACCCGCTGGTGTGCCGGCCGGTGCTGCAGCGTCGACACCTCGTTCTTCCATTGCGCCGCCAGCGGCCGCGACTGCTCCGAAGCCAGCCGCACCTGCTGCGACCGCGCCGAAGCCTGCAGCGCCTGCGCAGGCTCCAGCGCAAGTGGCAACCGCCAAGACTGCACCGGCCGCTGCCGGAAAACCGGCAGCCGGTAGCAGCTGGTATGGCAGTCAGGCACCGGGGCGTTATGTGGTGCAGATCCTGGGCACCAGCTCCGAGAGCACCGCACAGGCGTTCGTTGCCGAGCAAGGCGGCGAGTACCGTTATTTCAAGAAAACGCTTCAGGGCAAGCCGCTGTATGTGATCACTTACGGCAACTTCTCTGACCGCGCAGCTGCCCTTGCAGCCATCAAGGTATTGCCAGCGAAGGTTCAGGCTGGTAAACCTTGGCCTCGTACTGTCGCCAGTATCCAACAGGAACTCGGCGCAGCTCGCTGAAGTCGCAGCGGCCTTATCCAGGCCGCTCACCCAGCATCCCTGTTTTGATCCGCAAGCGTGCAGTCAGATTGACCGCGCGCGTTGTGGTGTCTGCGTCCCGGACGCTTTTGAAAAACGGGGTGTTTTGGTCAGATCGCTAAAAAAGCCTTTGACTAGCACAGCATCCAGCTATAAACGTTCATAAATGCGACACGAATTTACGACTGTTCGTCGTTAAATTTGTGAGGCTTTGTGTCGCTGTGTACAATGACCTCCCTTTTGCTCCCGCTAAGCTGGCGTACGTTCAGCGCGAGAGGTAACTGGTTGAATTGAAAAGAAATTTGTCTCTTTTAGAGGCAGCCTGGTGAGAAAGTGTCTATGAAAGCAGGTCTGTACCATCCAGATGAATTCAAGGATAACTGTGGTTTCGGCCTGATTGCCCACATGCAGGGCGAGCCCAGTCATCACCTGTTGCAGACGGCTATCCAAGCCCTGACCTGCATGACCCACCGTGGTGGGATCAACGCCGACGGCAAGACCGGTGACGGTTGCGGGCTGTTGATTCAAAAACCGGACGCGTTCCTGCGCGCCATTGCCAAAGAACACTTTGGCAATGAGCTGCCGCGTCAATATGCCGTGGGCATGGTGTTCCTCAATCAGGACGACGCCAAAGCCGATGCCGCCCGCGAGAACATGAATCGCGAGATTCTCGCTGCTGGCCTGACCCTCGTTGGTTGGCGCCAGGTGCCGATTGACACCAGCGTGCTGGGTCGTCTGGCTCTGGAGCGTCTGCCGAAAATCGAGCAGGTGTTCATCGGTGGTGAAGGCTTGAGCGATCAGGAGTTCGCAATCAAGCTGTTCAGCGCCCGTCGCCGTTCTTCGGTCGCCAACGCTGAAGACACCGATCACTACATCTGCAGTTTTTCTCACAAGACCATCATCTACAAAGGTCTGATGATGCCGCGCGACCTGACGGCATTTTTCCCTGACCTGAGCGATGAGCGCCTGCAAACCGCGATCTGCGTGTTCCACCAGCGCTTCTCGACCAACACCCTGCCGAAATGGCCGTTGGCGCAGCCGTTCCGCTTCCTCGCCCACAACGGCGAGATCAACACCATTACCGGTAACCGCAACTGGGCGCAGGCCCGTCGCACCAAGTTCGCCAACGAACTGATTCCGGATCTGGACGAGCTGGGCCCGCTGGTCAACCGTGTAGGTTCCGACTCCTCGAGCATGGACAACATGCTGGAGCTGATGGTCACCGGCGGCATCGACCTGTTCCGTGGCGTGCGCATGATCATTCCGCCTGCGTGGCAGAACGTTGAAACCATGGACCCCGATCTGCGGGCGTTCTATGAATACAACTCCATGCACATGGAGCCGTGGGATGGCCCCGCTGGCGTCGTAATGACCGAAGGTCGCCACGCGGTGTGCCTGCTTGACCGTAACGGTCTGCGTCCGGCTCGCTGGGTCACCACCAAGAATGGCTACATCACCCTGGCGTCGGAAATCGGCGTGTGGGACTACAAGCCGGAAGACGTGATCGCCAAGGGCCGTGTCGGTCCGGGTCAGATCTTTGCCGTGGACACCGAAACCGGTCAGATCCTCGACACCGACGCCATCGACAACCGCTTGAAGTCGCGTCATCCGTACAAGCAATGGCTGCGCAAGAACGCTTTGCGTATCCAGGCGACCATCGAAGACAACGACCATGGTTCGGCTTTCTATAATGCCGACCAGCTCAAGCAATACATGAAGATGTATCAGGTCACCTTCGAAGAGCGCGATCAGGTATTGCGTCCGCTTGGTGAGCAAGGCCAGGAAGCGGTTGGCTCCATGGGTGACGACACGCCGATGGCGATCCTGTCGCAGCGCGTGCGCTCGCCTTATGACTACTTCCGTCAGCAGTTCGCGCAGGTCACCAACCCGCCGATTGACCCGCTGCGTGAAGCCATCGTCATGTCGCTGGAAATCTGCCTCGGTGCCGAGCGCAACATTTTCCAGGAGTCGCCTGAGCACGCTTCCCGCGTGATCCTCAGCTCGCCGGTCATTTCTCCGGCCAAGTGGCGCTCGCTGATGACTCTGGAGCGTCCAGGCTTCGAGCGGCAGATCATCGACCTGAACTACGACGAGAGCATCGGCCTGGAAGCGGCCGTGCGTAATATCGCCGATCAGGCTGAAGAAGCTGTGCGTGCCGGTCGTACCCAGATCGTCCTGACTGACCGCCATATTGCGCCGGGCAAACTGCCGGCTCACGCCTCTCTGGCAGTAGGCGCGGTGCACCACCGCCTGACTGAAAAGGGCCTGCGTTGCGACAGCAACATCCTGGTTGAAACCGCGACAGCCCGCGATCCGCATCACTTTGCCGTATTGATCGGCTTCGGTGCTTCGGCGGTCTATCCGTTCCTGGCTTACGAAGTGCTGGGCGACCTGATCCGCACCGGTGAAGTGCTGGGCGACCTCTATGAGGTGTTCAAGAACTACCGCAAAGGCATCACCAAAGGCCTGCTCAAGATTCTGTCGAAGATGGGCATTTCGACCATTGCTTCGTACCGTGGCGCGCAATTGTTCGAAGCTATCGGCTTGTCCGAAGCGGTCTGCGAGCTGAGCTTCCGTGGCGTCCCGAGCCGCATCAAAGGTGCGCGTTTCGTCGATATCGAAGCCGAGCAGAAGTTGCTCTCGAACGAAGCCTGGAGCCCGCGCAAGCCTATCCAGCAAGGTGGCCTGCTCAAGTTCGTGTTCGGTGGCGAATACCACGCCTACAACCCGGACGTGGTCAGCATGCTGCAAGCCGCTGTGCAACAGGGCGACTACGCCAAGTTCAAGGAATACACCTCGCTGGTGGACAAGCGTCCCGTGTCGATGATTCGCGACCTGTTCCAGGTCAAGACCCTCGACACGCCGATGTCCATCGACGAAGTCGAGCCGCTGGCGGAAATCCTCAAGCGCTTTGACTCGGCGGGCATCTCGCTGGGCGCACTGTCTCCTGAAGCTCACGAAGCGCTGGCTGAAGCCATGAACCGCTTGGGCGCACGCTCCAACTCCGGTGAGGGCGGCGAAGACCCTGCGCGCTACGGCACCATCCGCAGTTCGAAAATCAAACAGATCGCTACTGGCCGTTTTGGTGTGACCCCTGAGTATCTGGTCAACGCCGATGTGTTACAGATCAAGGTCGCTCAAGGCGCCAAGCCGGGCGAGGGCGGGCAACTGCCGGGCGGTAAAGTGAACGGTCTGATCGCCAAGCTGCGTTATGCAGTGCCGGGCGTGACCCTGATTTCACCGCCTCCGCACCACGACATCTATTCCATCGAAGACTTGTCGCAGCTGATTTTCGACCTCAAGCAGGTCAATCCGGATGCACTGGTTTCGGTGAAACTGGTTGCTGAAGCAGGCGTGGGTACGATTGCCGCTGGTGTTGCCAAGGCTTACGCCGACCTGATCACTATTTCCGGCTATGACGGCGGGACCGGTGCTTCGCCGCTGTCGTCGATCAAATACGCGGGCGCTCCGTGGGAACTCGGCCTGGCCGAAACCCACCAGACCCTGCGTGGCAACGACTTGCGCGGCAAGGTTCGGGTACAGACCGACGGTGGTCTGAAAACCGGTCTGGACGTTATCAAGGCTGCAATTCTCGGCGCTGAAAGCTTCGGTTTCGGTACTGCGCCGATGATCGCGCTGGGCTGCAAATACCTGCGTATCTGCCACCTGAACAACTGCGCTACCGGCGTTGCAACCCAGAACGAGAAGCTGCGTAAAGACCACTACATCGGCACCGTCGATATGGTGATCAACTTCTTCACCTACGTAGCTGAAGAAACCCGCGAGTGGCTGGCCAAACTGGGCGTCCGTTCGCTGGAAGAGCTGATCGGCCGTACTGATCTGCTGGACATCCTGCCGGGCGAAACCGCCAAGCAGCAGCACCTGGACCTGACGCCGTTGCTGGGCAGCGACCATATTCCGGCTGACAAACCTCAGTTCAGTCTTGTGGATCGCAACCCTCCGTTCGACAAAGGCTTGCTGGCCGAGCGCATGGTTGAAATGGCCAAGCCGGCTATTCAAAGCCTGAGTGGCGGTGAGTACGAACTGGACATCTGCAACTGCGACCGCTCCATCGGCGCACGGATTTCCGGCGAAATCGCCAAGCTGCATGGCAACCAGGGCATGAACAAGGCTCCGATCACCTTCCGCTTCAAAGGGACGGCCGGTCAGAGCTTCGGTGTGTGGAACGCCGGTGGCCTGAACATGTACCTGGAAGGCGATGCCAACGACTACGTCGGTAAAGGCATGACCGCTGGCAAGCTGGTGATCGTTCCGCCAAAAGGCAGCCCGTTCAAAACCCAGGAAAGCGCCATCATCGGCAACACCTGCCTGTACGGCGCAACCGGCGGCAAGCTGTTCGCAGCCGGTACGGCGGGCGAGCGTTTCGCAGTGCGTAACTCCGGGGCCCACACCATCGTGGAAGGCACCGGCGACCACTGCTGCGAATACATGACCGGCGGCTTCGTCTGCGTATTGGGCAAGACCGGCTATAACTTCGGTTCCGGCATGACCGGTGGTTTCGCCTACGTACTCGACCTGGATAACAGCTTCGTTGACCGGGTCAACCATGAGCTGGTTGAGATTCAGCGCATCAGCGGCGAGTCGATGGAAGCTTATCGCAGCCATCTGGAGCGTGTCCTGGCCGAGTACGTCGAGGAAACCGACAGCGAGTGGGGCCGTAACGTCTGGGAAAACCTGGACGATTACCTGCGCCGCTTCTGGATGGTCAAGCCGAAGGCTGCTTCGCTGAAGTCGTTGCTCTCCAGCACCCGCGCGAATCCGCAGTAACTGCAGCTTTAAGCGGCAAGCTTCAAGCCGCAAGTTAACAGCAGTGCGTGATTTGCCTGCGAATATGATTCTGGCAGCTTCAGGTTTGTCGCCTGAAGCTGCCATGTAGAGGTTCAAGAGAATGGCCGAACGTCTAAGTAACGACTTCCAGTTCATCGATGTCGGGCGTAAAGATCCGAAGAAGAAGCTGCTGCGTCAGCGCAAGAAAGAGTTCGTGGAAATCTACGAACCTTTCAAACCCCAACAGTCGGCCGATCAGGCCCACCGTTGCCTGGGTTGCGGTAACCCGTACTGCGAGTGGAAATGCCCGGTACACAACTTCATTCCCAACTGGCTGAAGCTGGTTGCGGAAGGCAACATCCTGGCCGCCGCCGAACTGTCCCACCAGACCAACACCTTGCCGGAAGTCTGCGGCCGTGTGTGCCCACAGGATCGTCTGTGTGAGGGTGCCTGCACCCTGAACGACGGTTTTGGCGCTGTGACCATCGGCTCGGTCGAGAAGTACATCACTGATACCGCGTTCGCCATGGGCTGGCGTCCGGACATGTCCAAGGTTGTGCCCACCGGCAAGCGCGTGGCAATTGTTGGTGCCGGCCCTGCCGGTCTGGGCTGTGCCGACGTGCTGGTGCGTGGCGGCGTGACCCCGGTGGTGTTCGACAAGAACCCTGAAATCGGCGGTCTGCTGACCTTTGGCATCCCCGAGTTCAAGCTGGAAAAGACTGTCCTGAGCCACCGTCGTGAAGTGTTCTCCGGCATGGGTATAGAGTTCCGCCTCAATACCGAAGTCGGCAAGGACGTGACCATGGAGCAGTTGCTCGAAGAATACGATGCGGTGTTCATGGGCATGGGCACCTACACCTACATGAAAGGCGGCTTTGCCGGTGAAGACTTGCCGGGCGTGCATGATGCGCTGGACTTCCTGATCGCCAACGTCAATCGCAACCTGGGCTTTGAAAAGTCGCCAGAAGATTTCGTCGACATGAAGGGCAAGAAGATTGTGGTGCTTGGCGGTGGTGACACGGCCATGGACTGCAACCGTACTTCGATCCGCCAAGGCGCCAAGTCGGTGACCTGCGCTTATCGGCGTGACGAAGAAAACATGCCGGGTTCGCGCAAGGAAGTGAAGAACGCCAAGGAAGAAGGCGTGAAATTCCTCTACAACCGTCAGCCGATCGCCATCGTGGGCGAAGACAAGGTTGAAGGTGTGAAGGTCGTCGAGACCCGTCTCGGCGAACCGGATGCCCGTGGTCGTCGCAGCCCTGAGCCGATTCCTGGTTCGGAAGAGATCATCCCGGCTGATGCTGTGGTGATCGCTTTCGGCTTCCGTCCAAGCCCGGCGCCGTGGTTCGAGCAATTCGCCATCCAGACCGACAGCCAGGGCCGCGTCATCGCCCCGGAACAGGCGCAGTACAAACACCAGACCAGCAACCCGAAAATCTTCGCCGGTGGCGATATGGTGCGCGGTTCTGACCTGGTGGTGACTGCAATCTTCGAAGGCCGTAATGCGGCTGAAGGGATTCTGGACTACCTGGGCGTCTGATCGCAGGTTCGGTGATTATCCGTCGGACCGGCCTTAGCCGTGAGGGCGTCATTTGCAACAACACCTATCCAGGGTGTGGCTGCTGCTCGCGGCTAAAGCCGCTCCTGCGGCGGGGTGGTCATCTGTAGGAGTGAGCTTGCTCGCGATGAAGACGACACAGTCCGCCTGATGGGCCGCATGATTCGCGGGCAAGCCTCGCTGTCACAGGGGTGTGGCGTGCCGTCGTGGGACTGGCTTTAGCCGGGAATAGATCCTCGTGTTTGAAGAAATCATGCCCTCGCACAAATCCAAACATTGAGTTTGACGCGTCGCCTCTGTAGGACCTGCCGAAGGTTGCGAGAACGCTGTATCAGACCGACTGCATTCGTCGCCGTCGCAACCTCGGAGCGTTCCTGTCAGGGGCAATTAATCAAATGATTTGCGCTGTTTGATGAACTGCACCCCCGCGACAAATCGACCCGATAGATAAAAGGCACGGCTCTGGCCGTGCCTTTTGCGTCTGCGTCTGAGAAAATGCCCGCACTTTTTTTGCGGATGCCGACATGACTGCCCTGAAGAACGACCGTTTCCTTCGTGCCCTGCTCAAGCAACCCGTGGACATTACCCCTGTCTGGATGATGCGCCAGGCCGGGCGCTATCTGCCGGAATACCGCGCCAGTCGGGCCAAAGCCGGGGACTTCATGAGCTTGTGCATGAACCCGGAATTCGCCTGCGAAGTCACGTTGCAACCGCTCGAGCGTTATCCGCTGGACGCTGCAATTCTATTCTCCGACATCCTGACCATTCCGGATGCCATGGGGTTGGGCCTGTACTTTGAAACCGGCGAAGGCCCGCGCTTCAAGAAAACCGTCAACACAATGGCCGATATCGAGGCCTTGCCGATCCCTGATCCGCAAAAAGACCTCGGTTATGTGATGGACGCCGTCAGCACTATTCGTCGCGAACTGAATGGCCGTGTGCCGCTGATTGGTTTCTCCGGCAGCCCATGGACCCTCGCCACCTATATGGTCGAAGGCGGTTCGTCGAAGGACCATCGCAAGTCGAAAGCCATGCTTTACGAAAACCCGCAGGCCATGCACTTGCTGCTGGACAAGCTGGCGGACTCGGTCATTGCTTACCTCAACGGCCAGATCCTGGCAGGCGCGCAGGCGGTGCAAGTGTTCGACAGCTGGGGCGGTAGCCTTTCCGATGCCGCCTACCAGGAGTTCTCGCTGGCGTACATGCGCAAGATCGTCAACGGTCTGATTCGCGAGCACGACGGGCGCAAGGTCCCGGTCATCCTGTTCACCAAAGGCGGCGGTCTGTGGCTGGAAAGCATGGCTGACACCGGCGCTGACGCACTGGGTCTGGACTGGACCACCAACATCGGCGACGCCCGTCGTCGCGTGGGTGACAAGGTCGCACTGCAAGGCAACATGGACCCGTCAGTGTTGTACGCCAGCCCGCAAGCCATTCGCGCCGAAGTGGCGCGCATCCTCGCCAGCTATGGCAGCGGCAATGGCCACGTCTTCAACCTCGGCCACGGCATCACGCCTGAAGTTGACCCTGCACATGCCGGTGCTTTCATTGAAGCGGTGCATGAGTTGTCGGCGCAGTATCACGGTTAATGCAATGACCCTGTAGGTGCTGCCGAACGCTGCGAAGGTGTATTCCTGACACACCGCTTTCGCAGCCTTTGGCAGCTCCTACAGGGAGCGCTTATATTTGTGTCTTTACCTGCAACGGCGGTAACTTCGCCAACCTCAGCGCCACCGCCAGTGCAATCAACAGCAGCACGCCAATAAACAACCCGATGCCGTGCCACCCGCCGTAATGCCAGCACACGCCGCCCGCCGTTCCGGCGACGCTTGAGCCTGCGTAGTAACTGAACAGATAAAGTGACGACGCCTGGCCTTTGGCTTTGAGTGCTCGTCGGCCTATCCAGCTACTGGCCACTGAGTGGGCACCGAAGAAGCCGAAGGTGAACATCAGCACGCCAATGACTACCAGCGCCAATGGCTCAAACATCGTCAGGGCCATGCCTGCCAACATCAACACGATGACCGCCCACAGCACTTGGCGTCGGCCGAGTTTGTCCGCCAGCGAACCAATCTTCGCCGAGCTGTAGATGCCCGACAGATAGACCACCGAAAACAACCCCACCACCGCCTGACTCAAGTGATAGGGCTCGGCCAGCAGGCGATAGCCAATGTAGTTGAACAGGGTCACGAAGCTGCCCATCAGCAGGAACGCTTCGAGGAACAGCAATGGCAGGCCCGCATCGCGAAACTGCATGACGAACCCATCAATCAGGCTGCGCGGCTGCAGTGACCGTGCGCGGAAGTTGCGCGACTCCGGGAGGATTTTCCAGAACACTGCCGCCGCTATGAGTGCCAGGACACCCACCACCATCAACGCAACATGCCAGCTGACGTAGTCGATCAATACGCCAGTGATGACCCGGCCGCTCATGCCGCCAATCGCGTTGCCGCCAATGTACAAACCCATGGCCAGACCAATGTGGTTCGGATGAATCTCTTCGCTGAGATAGGTCATCGCCACCGCCGCCAGCCCGCTCAGGGACAGGCCCACGAACGCTCGAGTGATCAGCACGCCTTCCCAGCTCGGCATCAATGCACTGGCGAGGGTGAAGATCGCCGCGCAAAACAGCGCCAGTACCATCACCGGCTTGCGCCCGAGGCGGTCGGAGATCGGCCCGGTAATCAGCAAACCGATCGCCAGCATGCCGGTCGACACAGAAAGAATCAGGCTGCTCTGCGCCGCATTGATCGAGAACTCTCTGGAGAGCACCGGCATCATCGGCTGCACGCAATACAGCAGCGCAAACGTCGCGAAACCGCCCGCGAACAGCGCCAGCACCGTGCGCATGAACAGCGGCGTGTCTTTCTCGATATAAACGTCGCCCAAGGGGATGGCCGCTTCAATCGTTGTCGACTGGGTTTGAGGAGCGCAAGGGCTGACGGCAGTGTTCACGGTGGACCTCAAAGAGCGTCTGGCGGGCAATGAGAAAAAAGAATATAGCTCGCTAATCATTCTTTCCAATATATTGTTCGACCTGTTTGATAGGTAAAACGACTTAATGGAAGGTCCATGGAATTACGTCATCTGCGCTACTTCATTGCTGTTGCCGAAGAGCTGCACTTTGGTCGCGCTGCGCAAGTTCTGGGCATTTCCCAGCCACCGCTGAGTCAGCAGATTCAGGCGCTGGAGCAGGAACTGGGCACGCGTCTGTTTGATCGCACCAATCGCCGCGTGGAGTTAAGTGAGGCGGGGCGACTGTTCCTCGACGAAGCGCGCCTGGTGCTGGCGCAGGTCGACAAGGCCGCCGACGTCGCGCGCCGTGCGCAATTGGGAGAACTGGGGGAGTTGAAGATCGGCTTCACCACGTCGGCACCGTTCACATCGAGTATCCCCCAGGCGATCTTCGCGTTTCGGCAACGCTTCCCTGCCGTGCACCTGGCCTTGCAGGAAATGAACAGCATGGAAGTGGCCGCGCAACTGGAAGATCAATCCATTCAGGTCGGCATCATGCGGCCTCTGGCGTTGCCGGAATCACTGGTTGTGGTCGAACTGCTGCGCGAGCCGTTAGTGGCGATCATCAATGCCGGTCATCCGTTGGCGCAGGGCAGCGAGCAGGGCCTGCACTTGTCGGAACTGGCAAACGAGCCGTTCGTGTTCTTCCCGCGCACCTATGGCAGCGGCTTGTACGCGCAAC
Source organism: Pseudomonas folii (assembly GCF_014357575.1). Lineage (GTDB taxonomy): Bacteria > Pseudomonadota > Gammaproteobacteria > Pseudomonadales > Pseudomonadaceae > Aquipseudomonas > Aquipseudomonas folii. The sequence goes on from NZ_JACONW010000028.1 coordinate 31,052, forward strand.
TGATGGGACTGGCCAGAGCCGCTGGTTTCACGCCGTTAATCACCCAGGAAGCGGGTGAGGTCATGACCATCATCGGTCTGGTCGCCGCGGGCCTTGGCGTGACGGTGTTGCCCGCCTCTTATCGGCGCATGCGCATTGATGGCGTGGTTTATCGAACATTGCTTGACCCGGAGGCCACCAGCGCCGTCTGGCTGGTGCAGCGCAAGGATCAGCAATCACCTATGGCCAGGGCTTTTGTCGAGCTGGTGACGCGCCGAACGGAGGACAAGTAGCCAATTAATCGAGGCCTTGAGGTCAAGTTCTGCTGGCCGAAGTCGAGACAATTTAAAGACCTTTCCAGTTTCGGTGATCTATGGCGCTTCGGCAGATACGTATTTCAACACGTGCATTTCTGAGTTTTGGCGTCATCAGCGTATTGATGCTTGGATTCGGTATCTTCTCCATGCACCAGATCACGCAGATGCGCGAGGCCGTTGTGCACACCGAGCAGGTGTCGCACGCCGGGACCCGATGGCTGGGCAGTATTCGTGATAACTCACTGGGCATTCGGGTTCTCACATTCCGGCTGATGATCAACCGCGATCCCGCCGTCCTTGGACCTTCCACCCAACGTCTGGTGTTTCTACGCGGCGAATTGAGCAAGGCGCTGGACGGCTATACCCCGATCGTACCCGAAGTCGCTCGCACATCCTTTTCGAAGATGCAAAACGTCGTGGCCCAATATCAACAGGCGCTGGATAGCTATCAGAAGCTTTCCGAGCAGGGCGATATTCCAGGGATGACCGCGCTGCTCAACGGCACCATCCAGGATCTGTCCAACCAGACCGGTGACTTGTTCAACGAACTGGTCAAGATCAACCTGGAGCAGGGCAGCCTCTACACCCAGCAGGCCGAGCAACGCTATGACACGGCCATGCAGACCACCGTGGGCGTGCTGGTGCTGGTATTTGCCCTGACCGTCGGGCTGGCCTGGTTGCTGACGCGCAGCATTGTGCAACCACTCAATGGCGCCATCGGTGCCGCCCGGCGTATTGCCCGTGGAGACCTGACCGGGACTATCGAGGTCGATGGCAAGGACGAGGCCGCCGATCTGCAGAAGTCTCTGGGTGACATGCAGCAAGCCTTGATGGATACCCTGCGTCTGATCGGTAACTCTTCCGACCAACTTGCTACTGCTGCCGAAGAAATGACTGCGATCACCACCCAGACTTCAGGGGATCTTCACAACCAGAACGACGAAATCCAGCAGGCTGCCACAGCGGTTAACGAAATGACGGTCGCTGTTGAGGAAGTGGCTCGCAATGCGGTCTCCACAGCGGATGCTTCCAGCGCATCGACGACCACCGCACAAATGGGTCGCCAGCGCGTCGACGGGACTATTCAGGCCATCGAGCGTATGGGGCAGCGTGTCGAGGACGCTTCTTCCCAGGTCCGTGAGCTGGCCGAGCATTCCCAAGATATCGGCAAAATTCTGGATGTGATTCGGGGCGTGGCCGAGCAGACCAATCTGCTGGCGCTCAACGCCGCGATTGAGGCTGCTCGCGCGGGAGAAGCTGGACGAGGTTTCGCTGTCGTTGCCGATGAAGTCCGCGCATTGGCGGGGCGTACTCAGACTTCGACTCAGGAAATCGAACAGATGGTCGCGGCTATTCGGGCCGGTACGGCGAAGGTCGTTGATACCATGCAGGCGACCAATGAGCAGGCGCTCACGACCCTGGACATGGCGAAACACGCCGGTGGTGCGCTGGACGAGATTGCCCAGGCGATCTCGCTGATCCACGAACGGAATCTGGTGATCGCCAGTGCCTCAGAGGAGCAGGCGCAGGTGGCGCGGGAAATCGACCGCAATCTGGTCAACATTCGCGACCTTTCTATCCAGACCTCGGAGGGCGCCGGGCAGATTGATTCGGCCAGCCAGTCTCTGTCGGGGCTGTCCCACGATCTGAAAACCATGGTTGGGCGTTTTCAGTTGTAATCTGGTCGGGTACCGATCCCCGGTAGGAGCGAACTTGTTCGCGAGCCGCTTTACGCGGTGTATCAGGCAAACTGCCTCGCCAACAAGTTGGCTCCTACCAATATCAGCAGCCTGGTATCAGTCCACTTTGCTCAAATCACCCTTCAACGCAACGCCAGCAATGATTGCACCGGCGTGGCATTCATAGTTCACAGGGTCTTTGCGTTCGATGCTTTTGTAGTAGCTGGCAATGTTGGTCACCGCATTGGCATTAGCGTTTTTCGCTGCGCTGTACATCTGCAGGATGGCCGATTGCAGGACCCACTCACACGCTTCGGTATCGGTCTTGTTGAAGGCGTTGGTTTTCTTGTTGGTCACGGCGCCCGGGCTGATCACGGTGACTTTACCTTTGGGCTGCACGCCCGCCAGATAGAACTTTACGCTGCCATCGATTTTGCCAGCGGCGGTCATGTCATTGATGACTTTCTGAAACGGCAGAAACAGCGCCGTGTCGCGGGCCTGGCTGACAGCGGGCAGAACGGACAACGCGACGGCGGCTGCAGCGATCCAGGTTTTCATGCGCATAACGATCTCTCCTTGAGATTAAGAAAAAGTGTCAGGACCAGCGGCGGAAAATCAACGACGTGTTGACTCCGCCAAAAGCGAAATTGTTGTTCATCACGTATTCGTGGCTCATCTGCCGGGGCTCGCCGCGCAGGTAGTCCAGGTCGCCGCACTGCGGATCGATCTCGTCCAGGTTCAGCGTATGGATGTAACGGTCGCGATTGAGCATCTCGATGCAGAACCACGACTCCAGCGCACCGCAGGCTCCCAGCGTGTGGCCGAGGAAGCTTTTCTGCGAACTGATCGGCATGCGTGAGCCAAACAGGCTGCTGGTGGCGAGGGTTTCGGCAATGTCGCCTTGTTCGGTCGCGGTACCGTGGCCGTTGACGTAGCCGATGGCTTCGGGGGGCAAGTTGGCGTCTTCCAGTGCCAGCTCCATGGCACGGCGCATGGTGGCCTGCTCCGGGCGGGTGCTGTGCGCGCCGTCGGCGTTGCTGCCAAAACCCACCAGCTCTGCGTGAATATGGGCGCCACGGGCCAGTGCGTGCTCCAGTTCTTCGAGCACCAGCATGCCGCCGCCTTCGCCGATCACCAGGCCATCGCGGCCGCTGTCGTACGGACGTGGGCTGGTGTGAGGCGCATCGTTTTTCAGGCTGGTGGCGTACAGCGCATCGAAGACCATGGCTTCGGTAGGGCACAATTCTTCCGCACCCCCGGCCAGCATCAGTGGCAGACGCCCGAATTTGATCGCTTCATAGGCGTAACCGATGCCCTGGCTGCCGCTGGTGCAGGCGCTGGACGTCGGGATCAGGCGACCGGTGAGCCCGAAGAAAATGCTGATATTGGCCGCCGTGGTGTGAGGCATCATCCGCACGTAGGAGTTTGCGTTAAGCCCCACCGCCACCGAATTGAGCAGCATGTTGCCGAAGGCTTTCACATCTTCGGTGCTGCCCGTGGATGAGCCGCACGCGGTGCCCATGCGTCCATCTCGAATGATCGGGTCGTTGAGCAGGCCCGCACCGATCAGGGCCTGTTCAGAGGCCCCTACCGCGAAGCGGGAGACACGGCCCATGCTGCGCAGTTGTTTACGGGTCCAGTGCGACGGTACGGTGAAATCATCGATAGGGCCTGCCAGCCGGGTATTCAGCTCGGTGAAGCGATCCCACTCGTCCATGCGCCGAATGCCGCTACGGTTGGCATTGAAGTTGGCTTCGATGCTTGCCCAGTCGCTGCCCAATGAAGTGATGCCGGCCATGCCGGTAACGACGACGCGCTTCATCAGCACAGGCCCCCGTTAACGGCGAGTACCTGGCGGGTGATGTACGCCGCTTCGGCGGACATCAGAAAATTCACCGCGCCAGCGACTTCTTCAGGGGTGCCCATGCGCTGCGCGGGGATCATCTTCATCAGTTCATCCACTGGGACATTTTCGTCGAGCATGGCGGTATCGATCAGGCCGGGTGCGACGCAGTTGACGGTGATCTTGCGCTTGCCCAGCTCGATGGCCAGTGCCTTGGCAGCTCCGATCACACCGGCTTTGGATGCGCTGTAATTGACCTGGCCGCGATTGCCGATCAGGCCCGATACCGAGGTGATGCACACGATGCGCCCGGCCGCACGGCGACGGATCATCGGCATCATTACCGGGTGCAGCACGTTGTAGAAGCCATCAAGGTTAGTTCTGAGCACTACGTCCCAATCGTCGTCGCTGAGCGCCGGGAAGGCGCCGTCGCGCGTCAGCCCGGCGTTGAGCACCACGCCGTAATAGGCACCATGGGTTTCCACGTCGGCTTCAAGAATGGCTTTGCAGGTCTCGCGGTCAGCCACGTCGAATTGCAGAATCCGCGCCTGACGGCCCATGGCGACAATTTCGGCCTGGACGGCTTCAGCTTCTGTGCGCCCATTGCGGCAATGCAGGATCAGGTCGAAACCTGCTTGCGCGAGACGCAGGGCAATCGCGCGGCCAATGCCACGGCTGGAGCCGGTGACCAGTATCGAGTCAGTCATGTGCGGGCTCCTTCGTTCAGGTATTGGTCGGGGTTGGGCGGGCAGTACACGCTAAGGCGGGCAAACGCTTCAATGGCCGGGCCGGTCAGGCGACATTCGAAGACACCCATGCCGTTATCGTCCTGCAACGTACGCAGCGCGTGGATGTTCAGTTCACTGCCCGCGGGAAACTGCTCCACGTTGCATTCGTACTTGCGGCTGCCCAGCAGGAAGCCCAGCGCCACGGGCTGCCCCTGAGTTCTTGCCTGGCAACCGGCATAGGCCGCGACACTCTGGGCCATCAGCTCGATACCCACCCAGGCGGGCATGTTGCCGTTGGTGTCATTGAGCAGGCCGTTCGGGGGCACGGTCAGGCGAGTTTGAATCTGTTCTTCGTCGAACGACAGCACCTCATCGATGAGGATCATGTCGCCGGCATGAGGCAGCAGTTCGGCGAGCGGCCAGTCAATCATTGGGCGTCTCCGATAATCAGGCTGATATTGTTGCCACCGAAGGCAAACGAGTTGCTCATCAGGTAGCGCTTGGGTGTTTGCGCCAGGCGAGTTTGTGCGTCAGTCCATTGCAGGGGCGGCAGCAGCGGATCGGCTTCACCATCCCAGGCGTGGGGGGGCAGGGCGTGGTCGGTGTTTTCCGGGGCCAGGCTCAGCCAGCAGAAAGCAGCTTCCAGTGCACCCGCTGCGCCTAGCGTATGGCCGGTCATGGGCTTGGTGGAAGAACACGGTACGCCGTCAGGGAAAATAGCGTTCACGGCCAGGCTTTCCATGGCGTCATTAAGTGGAGTAGCCGTGCCGTGCAGGTTCAGGTAACCGATCTGCGTGGCTGCAAGTCCGGCATTGTCCAGGGCTTGCTGCATGGCTTGGCGGGCACCGCAGCCGCTGGGCTGCGGCGCAGAAATATGGTGCGCGTCGCACGTTGCGCCCGCGCCCAGCAGTGCAATCGAATGGTCGCCGCTGGCTTCACGGGTCATCAGAAACAGCACCGCAGCTTCGCCGATATTGATCCCGTCACGATTGCGCGAAAACGGGTTGCAGCGCTGTTGCGAAACAGCTTCCAGCGCCGAAAAGCCGTTCAGGGTGAGTTTGCACAAGGTGTCGACCCCGCCGCACAACACCGCGTCGCACAGGCCCATGTCCAGAGCGCGTCGGGCACTGAGCAGCGCGCGGGCACTGGAGGTGCAGGCGGTAGAGATCACATAAGACGGGCCGCTCAGTTGCAGCCACTCCGAAATGAAGTTGGCTGCCGCGCCCAGCTCTTGCTGCTGGTAGTGATAGTCCGCGGGGAATTGCTGGCTGCTCAACCATGCGCCAATGCCACGCCCGGCTTCGTCGATGCCCGACGTGCTGGTGCCCAGGATCACCCCGATACGATGAGTGCCGTAACGCGTGATGGCCTCACGGATATCCGATTCGATCTGCAGGGCAGCCGCCAGCAACAGCTGATTGTTGCGGCTGTTGTGGGAAGCCAGAGCGGAGGGGATGTGTGGCAACTCTGTTTTGACTGCACCTACAGGCAAGATGCGCTCCGGCACCCAGCCGCCTTCTTCGACCATGCCTGATGTGTCAGCGGCGAACAGCCGACGCGCGACTTCTTCACGGCCACTGCCCAGCGAGCAAATCAGGCCCAGTGCGTTCAGGTAGGCGCTCATTGCACGGCCTCACTGTTCAGCGGGCTGACGCCGTAGTTGATTCTGCCGTCTTTGCCGGTGAGCACGACCAGCCTGAAGGTGTCTGCGCTGCTGTATTCCACGCCCCATCGTTCATCAACAATGCGTTGCGTGCCCCGGCGCTGCGCGGTGGGGTAGTTACGCCGCAGCTCGCTGTCCGGGGTGAGCGCGAACAGCAGGGCAGCGAACAGCTCCCGGGCTTCGGCATTGGGCGGCAACAAGCCGTCGGCTTGCCACTGGCCGTTGATCAACTGCTGACGTGCCAGCGGAATACCCAGCGGGTCCATCAGTGACCAGCGCAACCCGCTGGCTTCCTGTTGAATCACCAGCAGCCAGTCCTGGCGCTGATCAGCCTGCTGGCGCTGAATGTGCAATTGCATCGGCAACTGCAGCTCGGGAACCGAAACAGGCAACGGGGCTTTACTGGCACACGCCGCCAGCAACAGGACGCAGGCGGTGAACAATGCGCGAATCATGTTTGCTCACCCTCGCAAGGTTTACGCGCCACCACGTTGACCAGGGTTTCTTCGCGTTGGCCAAAAAGCGCTGGCTTGCGCAGTTTCAGAAGTTCCAGCAAACCGAAATCACTGGAGCGGCTCCACCAAAGATACGGGTAAGACACATTCTGTGCACCAAACTGAAAGCCCTGATCGCGGATCATTTGCAGATATTGCGCGGCACTCTTCTGCACATGCATAGGGTGGCGGAACAGCCAGCGGATGACCCAGGTGTCGATATAGGCTTCGGTGGATTCAGCGAACAATAAATAGCCGCCGGGCTTGAGCACTCGATAGAACTCGGCAAGGGCCTGTTCCTGTTCGACCAAGTGATGGAACGTCTGATGGCAGAACAGGATATCGACGCTGGCGTCGGCCAGTTTCAATGCGGCGCAGTCGCTGCCGATCAGCTCGACATCGATGCCTTGAAGCCGGGCTTCGGTGCGGCTCATGGTCAGGCTTTCCGGGTCGGCGTCCACACCCAGCAGGCGTGATGGCGCAAACACCTCGCACAGGCGCTTGAATGACTTGCCCTGACCGCAACCCGCATCGAGCAGTACCGGCTGGCTCGGCGGTTCGCTATCAAACAGGCTGCGCAGGTCGTTGATCGCCACTCGCAGCACGCGGTGTTGCCACGTGTGGCTGCGCAGGAACCACAAACCGAAACGGGTTTCTTCGACGTATTTGTCGCTCAGAAAAGGTCCGCTCATTGTGCTGTACTCGCGCAGATTTCAGACAGCATGCGCAGGCGGCGCTTGGGTTCAGAAACAAACGGGTTGCGCTGATCCCAGGCGTATCCAGCCAGAATCGCGCTGATCATGCGGCGGATATCCCGAGTGCTTTCCGGGTAGAAAATCACGTCCTGAAACGTGCCTTCGTACCAGCCCTCGACATAGGCGCGGAACGTGTCTACACCCCGCTTGAGCGGTATCGCGAACTCGGCCTGCCAGTCGACTGCTTCACCTTGCAACTGGCGATGCAGAACGCCCGCCGCCATGCTCGCCGAACGCATGGCAATGGTCACGCCGGAGGAGAACACCGGGTCGAGGAATTCAGCCGCATTGCCCAGTAGCGCAAAGCCCGGACCGTGCAGGGTTTTGACGTTGGCCGAGTAACCGCCGATGGTCCGCGCCGGAGTGTCCCACACGGCGTTTTTAAGCAGTTCTTTGAGGTGCGGAGTTTCACCCACGAACTCGCGCAAGCAGGCGTCGAGATCTTCGGGTTTGTCCTTGAAACGTTCGGACGCAGCGACGACACCCATGGAGCAGCGGCCGTTGCTGAACGGAATCGACCAGAACCACACGTCGCGCATTTCAGGGTGAATGCTGACGAGGATTTTTTCGCGGTCAAAGGATGCCGGGAAATGGTCTTCAATGTGGGTGAACACCGCCTGACGCACCGGGAAATTCGACGGTGCTTCCAGGTCCAGCAAACGGGGTAAAACGCGGCCGTAACCGCTGGCATCGAGCACGAACTGCGCCTGCACTTGATACTCGCTGCCGTCTTCGCGACGTACGTTCAGGACTGGCTGCGGGCTGTTGAAATCGCCCGCGATGATCTCTTGCTGATAGCGGATTTCCACGCCCTGTAATTCAGCCTGATCGGCCAACAGTTTGTCGAACTCACCGCGTTGTACCTGGAAGGTCGATGGCTGGCCTTCGCTGAAGGTGTCGCCGAAATCGAATGCGCTGTACTGATCGCGCCACGCAAAGGCAGCACCATTTTTCTTCTGAAAACCTGCGGCCTTTACGGCGTCGAGCATGCCGGCCTCTTCGACGAAGTCCAGGCAGTGGGACAGCAGGCTTTCACCAATGGAGAAACGCGGGAATTGCTGGCGCTCAATGATCAGCACGTCATGCCCGTTACGCTTGAGCAGGGCAGCGGCGATCGCACCGGCGGGACCTGCTCCAATCACGACGACTGTCCGGCTTTCCCTATCAGTTACTGACATACGACTTCCTTACTGGATCGACAGCGTTTACGGGTGGCTGCACCGGTGCGCGGCCCATGCCCAGCAAAGCTGGCATCAGGGTCGCGAGCAGGCTCATCAGCATCAGCGCGAAGTACAGCGCCGGGTTGATCAGTTGTTGTTGCAGCAGCATATTGAGAAAGACGATTTCGCTCAGGCCGCGAATATTCAGCAGCACGCTTTCACGCCAGCGGCTGGCACCGTCGAAGGACGGTGTTGCCCAGCTCAGGCCAAGCCAGTTGCCGAGCATCTTGCTGATAATCGGCAACAGAATCAGCGCACTGAGCTGTACCCAACCGAGGCTGCCCATGGCGCTGTGCACGTTGATCTGCACGATGCCGAAGGTCAGGATCAGCGGGATCGCGAGCCAGGTTTGCAGGTGCATGAACCATTCGCGCCTGATCGGCAGCACCCATGGCTGTTTGAGTCGGGCCATGCACAGCAGATAGCCGATGCCGAAAATCAGCGCGTTAAGTTTGTAGTGCTCGGCCACCATCAGCAGGGCAAAGAACGTGAGGCTGTAAACCAGCGGCTGGCGCAGTTGCAGAACCCGTAGCAGCAAAGGCACGCACGCGCCGAGCAGCGGCAGTAGAAGGCTGTTGATGTTCAGGCTGCCTTGGGCAATGCCGAACAGGCTCCAGCACATCAGGTCGATAAGGATCGCAGTCTGCACCAGACGGCGGGTCGCCTCTGGCGGATAGTCGATGTGGCGCAGATACAGATAGAGCACAGGGATCGCGGTAATCGCGAACACCAGACCCAGCGCCAGCGAGCTGATCCAAGGTTGCGCGGGCAAAAACCAGAGGGCGCATCCCAGCCCTGCGAGAAATGGCACAGCAAAACTCGGCAGTGCAACTTTCAGGCTTTGGCGATCCATCTTTACGTCGATAACATCGCTAAGAATATGCCCCAGAACCATGGCGAAACTCAGACCGTAAAGCGTCTTCAGCCAGACTGGCGCCACCAGTTGCGCGCCGCTCAACTGCCAGACCGGTTCAATCCAGAACAGCATGATCAGTGGCAGGGCGAAGGTTGCCAGCAATAACTGACTGACGATGGGGATCAAGCCGAAACGGCGTCCCAGATGTGTCACCACCGCAAACATCAGCAAGGCCATCACCCAGAACAGTAAGGTCATCATGGATGAGCCTCGCTTTCGGGTGCTGGCGTGGCGCGTCGACTGGCCGCCCACGGCGCGAGCATGAAGCTGAACGCCAGACCGAGGCTCACCGACAGGCCAAAATTGCTGATGGCGGGCGTGCTTGAAACCGCCAGCAAACCAAAAGACAACCAGGTGGTGACCGCGGCGAGCAAGGTACCCAGCAAACTCACGGCGGCACCACCAATCTGTTCGCGCATCAGGATTGCGTAATCAACGCTGATTGCGGTGACCAGCAGCAAGCCGAACAGGCTGAACAGTGTCAGCGGCTGGCCGAGCCAACCCAGGCTGGCAAGGCTGCATAGCGCGGCCAGCAACGGCAGGGCGACAATGCGCAGCGCACCGCCAAAGCCGAACGGCGCAATCAGCAACAGCACGATCAACACGCAGGACGCCAACTTCAATTCAGCGGCGCTGATCTGGGTCGCGGCAAAGACAGTGTTGAGTTGACCCAGACGATCCACCAGCCGCACGCCCGGCAAGTCCTGAGCCTGTAAGCGCAGCAGGGCGGCACTGTTCAATCCCTGAAGGCTGACCATACCGGCGACACCGTTTTTGCTCGCGCCCAGCCACAGCACACGCCAGGGTTCGCCGAGCGGTCCGGCCAGCGCCGCGTCGATATCGGTGATCGGTGACGCTTGCAGTTGAGTCAGTTCAGCTTGCAGGGCGCTGGCGGGAACACCGAGATCAATCAGTGTTTGCCAGTGCTCCGGCAGCGCGTTCAGGGCTTTGCGCACGGCATCCTGTTCGGAGGGCGACGCGACCAATTGATTCAACGCCAGATAGCCGTTCAACTCGTCCAGATTCACCAACTGATCGAGACGTTGCGTCAGTGCCGTCTGGCGCTCCAGCAATTCTTGCTGGTCTTTGCCTTCCACCAGAAAGAACTGGCTGGTGGGTTGGTAACCGGTAATTTTGGCAATCGCCTTGGCTTCTTCGGTCAGTTGCGGTGGCGCTGAGATCCACTGGCGGATGTCATTTCTGGTGGTCAGTTGCCAAAGACCGGCAGCGCAGAACAGCAGCAACAGCGCCAGCAGGATGGGCGTGCCGACCCGGCGCAGCAACGCTTCGCGCCAGCCCAGCAAACGTTCAGCCAGACGCAGCGGCCATTGAGCCGGTTTCAGCTCAGTGTTGTTAAGCAAGGCGGGCAGCAGGCAAACGGCGGTGAGATAAGCGCCGACTAGACCGGCAGCAGAGAACACTGCGATTTGCGTCAGCGCCGGGAAAGGTGTCCAGGCCAGCGCCAGATAGCCGATGCAGCTGGTTGCGAGGCTGAGGCTCAGGCCCGGCAAGGTCAGGCGTAAGGCAGGCCAGCTGCGCCAGGGTTTCAGGCTCCAGCTTTTGGACAGGTAATGCAGTGGGTAATCCACTGCCACGCCGATCAGGCTGGAACCCAGTACCAGGGTCATCACATGCATATGGCCGAAGAATGCGACGCAGGCGACGGCGCCAAACAGCATTCCTACCAGCACTGGCACGAACGCCAGCAACACGCGCCAGCGGCGGAAAGCCAGCAACAGCAACAACAGGATGCCCGCTGTCGCACCGCCGCCCACCCAGGTGATTTCCCGACTGGCCTGACGTTGGCCGTCGGCCGCGTACAGCAGGCCGCTGGCTGCCAGTAATTGACCGTTGGCCTGCGCGGCCTGTTGGCGGGCTGCGCTGAGCAAGTCGGCGACGCGCAGCGGCAAGTGCATGTCGAACGCATTGCCGTTGGTGCGGGCTCGCAGCAGTACCCAGCTTTTGCCGTCAGCATTGGCGATCAACGCACCGCTGCCGATGTCCGGTTGCACCGAGCCATGCTGCGGCATGCCGTTCTGGATGCGGCCGGTCAGACCCAGCCAGTCATCCTGGCTTGGCACGAGACTGAAGCCGCTGAACGGGTCGAACAGGCTCTGCACACATTGTTGAATGAAGGCCTGCGGGTTGTCGATCAGTTGCGTCCGGTCCGCCTTTGGCAGCATCGCCAGTCGACCTTGCAGCAACTGGGTGCGCAGCGCAGGCAGATCGGCCTGCAGGCTCCATTGGACCTTGTCGAACAAACCGCTGGCCTGCCACTGCTCGCCCAATTGCTTCGCCAGCGCGATGGCTTGTTGTTGGTCAGCGTGGCCGACCAGCACCAGCATTTCGCGGTTCAACGGTTCTTGCATGCGCTGTTCGGCGCGCAATTCCAGAGGATCAGGGCTACTGCCGGGGACCAGCTCCATCAGGTTGGCGGACAGCGGCGCACCGTCGCGCCATTGCCAACCCGCGAGGGCCAGCACCGCCAACAGGGTGATCAGGAACAGGCGCGGCAACAGGCGTTCAATTCGCAAAATCAGCACGCTCCGCATCGCTCAAGGCAGGCACACTCTGGCTATCGACCATCTTCAGCAACGTGCTGTCGCCCTGGGTTTCCAGCAGTTCGATGCGTTGCACCAGTTCGCCGCCGTCGATATTGATCTGCTTGAACACCTGTTGCAGCAACAGCGAGCGCGGGGTCAGCGTCAGTTGCCAGGATTTGGCATCGCCTTTGAGCTGCAATTCGAAGTCGCGCTCCAGGCCACTGCTGTCGCCCTGCAAAACGGCCAGGAACAGCCGGTTCTGTTCTGCCCCGGCACTCTTGTTCGGCAATAATTGCCAGCCGTTGGCGGCGTCACGACGGGCTATACCGGCCGGGCTGATGCGGTAGTCCTGTTTGAGCGGCGTGTTCAACAGCCACAACAGGCCGAACTCCTTGGCCAGTACAAAGCGGCCTTTGCTGATCAGTGGAGTTGGCAAGGCACGCAGGTGTTTTTCCTGGATGAAATTGCCGCGTACCACGACCGGTTTTGCCAGTTGATCGCTGAGTTGCTGCAGGTCAAAGGCCTGGGCCAGTGGGGACAGGCACAGCAGCGCCATAAGGCAAAACACACGACCTATGGTTGAAATGAGGTTCATGTGGGAGCGATGCTTGCCCGCGATAAGTGCACCGCAGATATCAGGTCTACCGCGTCCAGCCTTATCGCGGGCAAGCACCGCTCCCACAGGGCTGAGACCTGTTTCGATACAGAGATTCATGGCAACACCCTCTCAACCGCATCAGTGAAGGCTTTCGGCGAAGCCAGCTGCATTTCGCGGGTTTCGATGTGTACCGCCACTTGAATCGAGCTGGCGCGGGTCATGCGCTCGCCGGTTTCGGCGTCGGTGATCAGGTAATTAATCTTCAAGCGATTCTCCCACTCCACAAGACTGGCGCGCACGATCAGCCGCTGGCCGAACACTGCGCCACGCACGTAGCGCAGCTGGATGTCGATCACCGGCCAACCGTAACCGGATTCGAGCATGTGCGTGTAGTTGTGGCCGATGTGGTCCAGCAGCGCGCAGCGGGCGACTTCCAGATATTTGATGTAATGCCCGTGCCAGACGACGTTCATCGAATCGACGTCGAAAAAGGGCACCAGGACTTCGGTGTCCACATCAATTACGCCTTTACTGCGCATGCAACCTCCAATGGCGATCAGCAATGCGTTGCAGGCATAGACGCAGCTCGCCTTCCAGCGCACGGTCTTCGATCACGGGCGGGAAATCAACGGCCAGTTGCTCGTGCATGGCTGCCAACGCTGGGGGGAGTGGGCGTGCATCGGCGGCTTTGCTGCGCAGCCAGACACCCTGGTTCGCAGCGATCAGCGTGGCAGCGGCCACTTGCTCGGTCAGTTCCAGTACCCGAATGGCGTCCCGGGCAGCGATGGTGCCCATGCTGACCTTGTCCTGGTTGTGGCACTCGGTCGAGCGGGAGAACACGCTGGCCGGCATGGTGTTTTTCAGGGCTTCTGCAGTCCAGGCGCTGGTGCCGATCTGCACGGCCTTGAAGCCATGGTTGATCATCGCCCGATCCGCTGGCGCGCCAGACAGATTGCTCGGCAAGCCGTGGTTGTAACGCTCATCCACCAACAGCGCGAGCTGGCGATCCAGGAGGTCGGCAACGTTGGCGACGAGGTTTTTCAGGCTGTCCATGGCGAAGGCGATATGGCCGCCATAGAAGTGCCCGCCGTGCAGCACGCGTTCTGCCTCGGCGTCGATAATCGGGTTGTCGTTGGCGCTGTTCAGTTCGATTTCGATAAACGAACGCAGCCAGTTCAGGCTGTCAGCCAGTACGCCCAGCACATGCGGGGCGCAACGCAGCGAGTAACGATCCTGCAAACGATGCAGAGGTGCGGTCGGTGCGTCGATGGCCAGATCCTTGCGCAACCAGGCCGCGACTTGCATCTGGCCCGGATGAGGCTTGGCCGCGAAAAGGCGCTCGTCGAAATGCTCCGGGTTGCCTTGCAACGCGACTACGTTCATCGCAGTGATGCGGGTTGCCAGTTGCAGCAGGTAATCGGCGCGGGCAAAGGCCAGGCACGCCAGACCAGTCATCACCGCTGTACCGTTCATCAAGGCCAGGGCTTCCTTGGGGCGCAACACCAAGGGTTCCCAGCCCAGCTCACGATGCACGTCGCTGGACTGACGGCGTTCGCCGCGGAACATCACTTCACGCTCGCCGGACAAAGTCGCCGCGACGTAAGACAGCGGCGTCAGATCACCGCTGGCACCCACTGAGCCTTCTTCCGGGATCAGCGGCAATACGTCCTGCTCAAGAAACGCCTGCAGGCGCTCCAGCAGTTCCACGCGAACACCGGAAACCCCGTGGCACAGCGACTGCAAACGCGCAGCCAATACCGCGCGCGTGGCTTGGGCGTCGAGCAGTTTGCCGAGTCCACAACCGTGGAAGGTGTACAGATGACGCGGCAAGGCTTCCACGTGTTGCAGCGGCACGGCTACCACGCAGGAATCACCGTAACCGGTGGTCACGCCATAGATCACGCCTTCCTTGTCCAGCAAAGAATCAAGGAACTGCGCGCCTTTGGCGATGCGTTGACGGTAGGCGCTGTCGCTTTGCAGAGCGGTCGGCACTTGGCGATTGGCCAGGGCCAGCACGTCTTCGATCTGCAACGCACGCTCACCGAAGGTGACCGGCTCAGGAACTTGATTCGTCATCGGACTTCCAGAAAGGATAGAAATTGAACCACTGCTGCGGAGCTTGCAGGCAGTAGTGGCCGAGGCGATCGGCATAGCGCTGGGCGTGATCGGCAATCACTTGTTGCCGGTCGCTGCGTCGCCATTCGATGGCGTCGGCAAATGGCTCGAGGGTCACTTGATAACCGCTTGGGCGCTTGAGGCAGAAAATCAGATTGATCGGGCATTTCAATAATCCGGCCAGCAGCCACGGGCCCTGGGGGAACGCCGCTTTGGCGCCAAGGAAGTCGACCCTCGCGTTACGCCCGCCATGCAACGCCACGCGGTCACCGGCAATGGCCAGCCACTCACCGTCGTCCAGGCGCTGGCTCAGTTGCAGCATGACGGAAGGGTCCAGCTCGCTGACCTGAATCAGGCGCAGATTGGTCGCGCCTGCTTCGCCCAAAAGACGGTTGAAGCGTTCGGCGTGCTTGGTGTGGACCAGCACATTCATGGTGACTTTTTCGCCCAGCTCGGCGAGTGCGCGGCAGACTTCCAGATTGCCCAAGTGCGCACCCACCAGCATTTGGCCGCGTTCGCCACGCAACTGAGTGCGCAGCAGCGCCGGGTCAACAATCTCGATTTGCTCAAGACGCAGCTTGCCGTTCCAGACGTCGAGTTTATCCAGCAGCGAATCAGCAAAGGCCATGAACTGGCCGAATACCCGTTTGTGCGTAGGCATCAGCTCTGGTCTGGCGCTCCATTCGGACAAGCGTCGTTGATATTCCCAGGCACTCCTGCGCGCCTGACGGCCGAACAGAAAGAAATACAGCACGATGCCATGCAGCACCGGGCTCAGCACCCGACGGCCCAGGTGCCGCACGCCCCAGGCGGTGAGTTTCATCAGCAGGAAACTGCCACGCTCTTCGTGTTTGGCCCAGTGCTTATCGCTCATCGCCATACCTCCCGGTAGGAGCGAACTTGTTCGCGAGAGCGTCGGTACATACAACGCACAATCGGCGCCTGGCAGATGGTCCTCGCGAACAAGCTCGCTCTTATCGAAAAAAATACAACTGCCTGGTTTGGAATACTGTTCTGTAGGAGCGCG
>NZ_JACONW010000280.1 GCF_014357575.1 Pseudomonas folii
CGCCTCAATGCCCATGACTCCTGCCCACATGGGAATGCTCCACATCAGCGGTCACTACGCTGCCGCTGACTTCCAGTCGATCCAGAATCCCGCAATGATCCGGTGCTCCGTCGCTGCAGCGTTGGCGCAGGTCCAGTAGCTGGGTCTGCAGGGCTTGCAGGCTGGCGATGCGGTCATTGACGTGCTGGATGTGTTCATCAATCAGCGCATTGACACTCATGCACTGGTCTTGCGGGCTGTCACGCAAGTTGAGCAGGCTGCGTATTTCCTCAAGGGTCATGTCCAGGCTGCGGCAATTGCGAATGAAGGTCAGCCGCTCCACATGGGCCTGGGTGTACAACCGATAGTTGCCGTCGCTGCGGGCAGGTGCCGGGAGCAGGCCTTCGCGCTCGTAATAACGGATGGTTTCCACCTGGGCATCAGTCAGTTTTGCCAGCTCGCCAATCTTCATCGTCGTCGTTCCTGTTTTAGTGCTTGACCCTATAGTGGCTACAGGGTGTTCACTTGGCAACAAGCACGATAAAGGACCGGACCATGAGCCAGTTGACCCCTGTTCACGACAAGCACGATCACGATCAAGACAAGCATGACCATGAAAGCCATGACCATTCCCAGCATGATCACGGTAAGGTCGAACAAGGTCACGGCAGTTGCTGCTCGTCGAAAGTCGCGCCTGCGGTGGTCACGTTCAGCGATGCCCCTGCATCGGGCGCGCAACTGAGCACATTCCGTATCGAGCAGATGGATTGCCCTACGGAGCAGACGCTCATCCAGAACAAGCTGGGCAAACTGGCCGGCGTGCAGAAACTTGAATTCAACCTGATCAATCGCATGCTCGGCGTCTGGCACGAACTGCCGTCTACCGATCCGATTCGGGACGCTATCGCTTCGTTAGGCATGCAGGCCGAACCGATTGAAGAGGGCGCAGAGGCAGCGCCTGCACCGGTGGTGAAAAAAGCCTGGTGGCCGTTGGCGCTGTCCGGCGTGACTGCGCTGGCCGCTGAAGTCATCCACTTCGGCTCATTCGCGTCGGATTGGGTTGTGGCCATCGTGGCGCTGGTTTCCATCCTCAGCGGCGGTTTGGGCACTTATAAAAAAGGCTGGATCGCACTCAAGAACCTCAACCTGAACATCAACGCGTTGATGAGCATCGCTGTGACCGGTGCCGTGTTGATCGGGCAATGGCCAGAAGCAGCGATGGTGATGTTCCTGTTTACCGTTGCTGAGCTGATCGAAGCCAAATCCCTGGACCGCGCCCGCAACGCTATCAGTGGCTTGATGCAGCTCACGCCGGAACTGGCCACCGTGAAACAGGCGGATGGTCAGTGGTTGGAACTGGAAGCCAAAAACATCGAGTTGGGCGCCATCGTCCGGGTTAAACCGGGTGAGCGTGTCGCACTGGATGGTGAGGTGGTATCCGGTAACTCCACGATTGATCAGGCGCCGATTACCGGTGAAAGCCTGCCGGTCGAGAAAACCATTGGCGATAAAGTCTTTGCCGGGACCATTAACCAGTCCGGTTCGCTGGAGTATCGCGTGACGGCTGCGGCGAATAACTCGACGCTGGCGCGGATCATTCATGCGGTTGAGGCGGCCCAAGGTTCGCGGGCACCGACTCAGCGTTTCGTCGATACCTTCTCGCGCATTTATACCCCGGCGGTATTCATCTTCGCGCTCGGCGTCGCAATCATCCCGCCGCTGTTCATGGGCGCAGCCTGGTTCGACTGGATCTACCGCGCGCTTGTGCTGCTGGTGGTGGCTTGCCCTTGTGCATTGGTCATTTCCACTCCGGTGACCATTGTCAGCGGGCTGGCGGCTGCGGCGCGCAGAGGCATCCTGATCAAGGGCGGCGTGTACCTGGAAATGGGCCACAAGCTTGATTACCTGGCTCTGGACAAGACCGGCACGATCACCCACGGCAAGCCGGTGCAGACCGATTTCGTGTTGCTTGAGTCAACCGCTGCGGATCGGGTTCCGGGTGTGGCGGCGAGTCTGGCGGGGCGCTCTGATCACCCGGTTTCCCAGGCAGTTGCCAAGGCAGCCGAGCAATACGTTAATGCCCATGAAGTCACCGCTTTCGAAGCGTTGGCTGGGCGCGGCGTGCGCGGCGAGATCAATGGCGAGCTTTACCATTTGGGCAACCACCGTTTGGTGGAAGAGCTGGGCCTTTGCTCACCCCAGTTGGAGGCACAACTGGATGCGCTGGAACAGCAAGGTAAAAGCGTCGTGCTACTGCTGGATAAATCTGGCCCGCTGGCGTTGTTTGCGGTGGCCGATACGGTCAAGGAGAGCAGCCGCGAAGCGATCCAGCAACTGCATGAACTGGGCGTTAAAACCCTGATGCTTACCGGTGACAACCCGCACACCGCCAAGGCGATCGCTGCGCAGGTGGGTATCGATTCGGCTCAGGGCAACCTGATGCCAAGCGACAAACTGGAGGCTATCGAAGCGCTGTATGCCAAAGGGCATCGGGTCGGCATGGTCGGCGACGGCATCAACGACGCACCCGCGCTGGCACGCTCCGAGATTGGCTTCGCCATGGCGGCAGCGGGTACCGATACTGCGATTGAAACGGCGGATGTCGCCTTGATGGACGACGATCTGCGCAAGATCCCGGCGTTTATCCAACTGTCGCGTCGGACGTCGGCGGTATTGAAACAGAACATCTTCCTCGCCTTGTTTATCAAAGCGATCTTTCTGGCGATGACCTTTGCGGGCATGGCGACGATGTGGATGGCGGTGTTCGCGGATATGGGTGTGAGTCTGTTGGTGGTGTTTAATGGGTTGCGGTTGCTTAAAAAGTAATGAGTTCGCTCCTACCGGATGGTGGATGATCCTGAAGATGCCAAGGTTGGCCGCCGCGTTACGGTAGGAGGCAACTTGTTG
>NZ_JACONW010000281.1 GCF_014357575.1 Pseudomonas folii
CACCGTGACGGACGATGCGTTTGTCCAGATCGCCACCCAGCCAATACGCCAGATCAGCAGGGCGTTCGATGTTCCAGGCTACGAAGTCTGCGACTTTGCCGACCTCCAGCGAACCATGGGTTTCGCCCAGGCCGAGGGCTTTCGCGGCGTTGATCGTGACCCCGGCCAGGGCTTCTTCGGGTGTCATGCGGAACAGCGTGCACGCCATGTTAAGCATCAAACGCAAAGACAAAGCGGGCGATGTGCCGGGGTTGAGGTCGCTGGCAATCGCGATGTCGACCCCGTGTTTGCGCAGCGCGTCCATCGGCGGCAATTGAGTTTCGCGCAGGAAGTAATAAGCGCCCGGCAGCAGCACCGCGACGGTTCCAGCCGCGGCCATGGCGACGGTATCGGCCTCGGTCATGAATTCCAGATGATCCGCCGACAATGCCTTATAACGCGCCGCCAGACTAGAGCCTGCCAACGGCGAAAGCTGCTCGGCATGCAGTTTTACCGGCAAGCCCAACTGCCCGGCAGTGATGAAAACCTGCTCGACTTGCGCCGGGGAGAACGCCAGGTACTCACAGAACGCATCCACCGCATCGACCAAACCCTCCTCGGCCAGTGCGGGCAGCATTTCGCTACAGATGTGATTGATGTAGTCGTCAGCCCGGTCGGCGTATTCAGGCGGCAGTGCATGGGCAGCCAGACACGTGCTGCGCACTGTAACCGGCAGCGTGTTGCCCAGTCGGCGGATAACCCGCAGCAGCTTGCGCTCGCTGGCCAGGTCCAGGCCGTAACCGGACTTCATTTCCACCGTGGTCACGCCGTCCTTGAGCAAGTGCCGCAGACGGCGCTCGGCGCTGGCGTACAGCTCGTCTTCACTGGCGGCGCGAGTCGCGCGCACGGTGCTGGCAATGCCGCCACCGGCCGCGGCGATTTCGGCATAACTCACACCTTGCAGGCGCTGCTCGAATTCGCCGCTGCGGTTGCCGCCGAACACCGTATGAGTGTGGCAGTCGATCAGCCCCGGCGTGACCCACGCGCCGTTCAAGTCGATGACACTGTCGTAAGCGGTTTCAACGAGAGCCGATTGAGGCCCGATCCACTCGATCAACGCTCCAGAGGTCACGATGGCGGCATCTTCGACGATC
Source organism: Pseudomonas folii (assembly GCF_014357575.1). Lineage (GTDB taxonomy): Bacteria > Pseudomonadota > Gammaproteobacteria > Pseudomonadales > Pseudomonadaceae > Aquipseudomonas > Aquipseudomonas folii. The sequence continues at coordinate 1,134 of NZ_JACONW010000281.1, forward strand.
GAGTATTTGCCTTGAGCCATGCTTGCTACGTGACAGTGTTTCCAGAGCGTTTTCATGTCCAGTCTCCGAGGTTACCGGTGGGTGGGAGGGGAATGTTCAGGGCGTTTTGCCGAGCCCGGCTTGCCCCAAATGCGGTAGGCCGCGATCAACAGCACAACCCAGCCTGCGCCAACGATCAGCGCGATACGGTTGTCCGGGAAATAACCCAGCACGCCGAAAATAAACAGCATGAACACGATGGCTGCGGCGGGTGCGTAGGGCCAGAACGGCACCGGGAATTTCAGCTGCGCTGCGTCTTCGCGGCTCATCTTGCGGCGCATGGCGACTTGGGTCAGCAGGATCATCAGCCAGACCCAAACGGTGGCAAAGGTCGCAATCGAGGCGATGACCATGAACACGTTTTCCGGGATTCGGTAATTCAGCCAAACACCAAGCAACAGCGCGACGCCCATCACCAGCACGGTCATCCACGGCACGCCCTGTCTGGACAGTTGCGAAAACGCAGCCGGTGCCTGACCCTGTTGCGCCAGGCCGTACATGATGCGGCCAGCGCCGAACACGTCGCTGTTGATCGCCGACACCGCTGCAGAAATCACCACAACGTTTAGCAGCGCAGCCGCCCATGGCAGGCCGAGGCTGGAGAAGATCTGCACGAACGGGCTGTTTGCCTTGGTGATCTGCGACCACGGGAACAGCGACATCAGCACGAACAAGGTCAGCACGTAGAACAGCAGAATGCGCAGCGGTACCGAGTTGATAGCCTGCGGGATGGTGTGTTGTGGGTCCTTGGCTTCGCCCGCAGTGATACCGATGATTTCGATACCGCCGAAGGCGAACATCACCACCGCAAAGCAGGCAATCAAACCGCCGATGCCATTGGGCATGAACCCGCCATGGCTCCACAGATTGCTGATACTGGAAACCGTCTCGCCACTGCCCGACAGGTTGACCCCGAACAGCAGCAAGCCAAGCCCGGCGACGATCATTGCGACAATGGCGCCGACTTTGAGCAGTGACAGCCAGAACTCGGTCTCGCCGAAGACTTTGACGTTGCACAGGTTGAGCGCGCCGATCAGGAAGACGATGCCCAGTACCCATATCCAGCGGGGGACTTCCGGGAACCAGAAACCCATGTAAATCCCGAACGCGGTGACGTCAGCGATGCAGACAATGATCATTTCAAAGGCGTAGGTCCAGCCGAGCACGAAGCCCGCCATTGGGCCCAGATACGTGCTGGCGTACTCGCCGAACGAGCCGGAGACCGGGTTGTGAACGGCCATTTCACCCAAGGCGCGCATGACCATGAATACCGCTGCACCGCCGATCAGGTAGGCCAGCAAAACGGCCGGGCCTGCCATCTGGATCGCCGAAGCCGAGCCGTAAAACAGGCCGGTGCCGATGGCTGACCCCAGCGCCATGAAGCGAATGTGCCGGGCCGAAAGCCCGCGTTTCAAACCTTGCTGTGACGTCATTTCAATCCAATCCAGTTTCTTTCCAGCGAACTGCCAGGTACTCAGGCGCGCAAGGATACCTGCTGGGTCGCGTCGGCCAAATCATTGGCCTGTCGGGTGTCGCCTGGCTGACATCCGGTGTCATGGATGTCTATACGTTTGTAAGCACTGACTTTCCTGTGGGAACACATTTTTGTGGGAGCGGTGCTTGCTC
>NZ_JACONW010000282.1 GCF_014357575.1 Pseudomonas folii
CCACAGGTAAGGCGTCGCTCATACCCTCTTTTATTTACATCAAGGCTTCTTCTTGCGCGGCCCGGTGTTGAAGACCGGGACTTTACGCACAGGCTTGGCCGATGGGGCCTCCGGCGCAGCGTCGCCACTGTCGATCCATTTGCCCAGGTTACGTTTGCCGCCACCGGAGGTTTTGGGTTTCTTCGGCTTTTTCGGTTTCTTCAGGATCTGGCCGCTGGCATCGGTGGTTGGCACGCGGTGTTCCGGTTCGAAATCCGGTTCTTCTTCACGGCGCAACGTCTGGCGAGTCAGGGTTTCGATCGCTGACAGCAATTCCACTTCGTCAGCGCATACCAGCGAAATGGCCTCACCCGTCAGGCCTGCCCGGCCGGTGCGACCAATACGATGAATGTAATCTTCAGCGACGATCGGCAGGTCGAAGTTGACCACGGTTGGCAAATCATCGATATCCAGACCGCGCGCAGCAACATCGGTCGCCACCAGAATCTGTACTTCACTGGCCTTGAAGCGATCCAGCGCACGCTGACGTGTCGCTTGCGGCTTGTCGCCGTGAATACCGTCAGAACTGATGCCCAGCCCCTGCAAACGATCCACGAGTTGATCGACGCCAACGCGAGTCTTGGCGAACACCAGAACCTGAGACCAGCGCAGTTTTTTCAGCAGATGGATAAACAATTCAGGCTTGCGCTTCTTGTCGACCGTCACCACCCATTGCTTGACCGAAGACGCCGCCACATTGCGCGGGCTGACTTCGATAGTCAGTGGGTCGTCGAGCATCTGCGCGGCCAACTGGCGGATGGCGTCGGAGAAGGTCGCAGAGAACAGCAGCGTCTGCCGTTTCTTGGGCAGCGCCTTGTAGATGTCGCGCAGTTCTTCGGAGAAGCCCAGATCAAGCATGCGATCAGCTTCGTCGAGAATCAGGGTTTGCAGCTGGGAAAACTTCACTGCGTTCTGGCGGTAGAGGTCGAGCAAGCGTCCCGGTGTTGCAACCAGTACATCGACGCCCTTACGCAGTTTCATCATCTGCGGGTTGATGCTCACGCCGCCGTAGACGGCATAGGTGCTCAGCGGAAGGTGCTCGGCGTACTGACGAATATTCTCGTGGACCTGCTCGGCCAACTCCCGGGTCGGCACCAGCACCAGCGCACGCACTGAGTTGGGCGTGACTTTCGGGCCTTCCATGGTCAGGCGTTGCAGCAGTGGCAAAGCAAAACCGGCAGTTTTGCCAGTACCGGTCTGGGCTGCGGCCATCAGGTCACGCCCGGCAAGGACCGGTGGAATCGCCTGCGCCTGAACAGGCGTCGGAGTCTGGTAGCCGAGCGTCTCAAGAGCGCGCAGCAGGGGTTCGATCAGGCCGAGTGTGGCGAATGTCATTGGAATACCGTAGATAAATCACGCGAGATGGCGCGCAGTTTACCCTGTCCGGGCTATTCCGGCCTGCACCGCCTGCGGCTTTCGCCATTAGCCCGGCTCGATCCGCTGTAGAGACTGAACGTAAGGCTATAAAGAACGCCGTTAAAATCCGCGCTGACGCTTGATGGCGTCGCTGATTTTCGCCGCAGGCACTTTCTGCAGCGTGCAGAGCAATTGATGAGAGATTGTAGAAAGGCCGTGGGTGTGGCGCAGTTCATGGGTCAGGTACGCAGTGAGGTTGGCTGCCATTTCGGCATCGGCCATTGCCCGGTGAGCCTTGCCGGTATTGGGCAGGCGCGCATAGCTGGTCAGGGTGCCAAGCTTGTGATTGGGCGCACTCGGCATCAAGCGTCGCGCCAACAGCAGTGAACAGGCAAAGCTTTGCGGGCGACTGCGCTCGATGCGTGACAGCTCGTAATCCCAGAACTTCTGGTCGAACGAGGCGTTATGCGCCACCAACGGGATCGTCCCAACGAAATCAGCCACGTCACTCATGACCCGCTCGGCCAACGGCGCGGTGCGAATCATGCTGTTGCTGATGCCGGTCAGCGACTCAATGAAGCCAGGAATCCGCACACCGGCGTTCATCAGGCTCTGAAAGCGATCGACGATGCGCCCCTGCTCCATGATCACCACGGCAATCTCCGTGGCACGGCAGCCCTGGCCGGGAGAAATACCGGTGGTTTCGAAGTCGATGACCGCTACTTGTTCCAACACGTGCCTGAACCCTTAAAAAATCAACGTAAAAGCAACGCGCCTTCGATGGGCACGTAACGACTGGCGGCGCGGATCAGCGAGTTGGCGGTCAGCCCCGGCACGCCATAGGCAACCGCTTCGACACCATGTTTGCTGATGATGCGCTCGAGCAACAAATCGAAATCGCCATCGCCGGAGGCCAGTACCACTTCGTCGACCTGTGGCGCGACGTCCATGATATCGATGGTGATGCCCACATCCCAGTCACCCTTGGCCGACCCATCGCTGCGCTGGATGTAGGGCTTGAGTTTGACGGTGAAACCGAGGTTGCGGAGGATTTGCTGGAATTGCTGCTGCTTGCTGTCGCCACGGTCGATGGCATAGGCATACGCCTCGACGATTTCCCCGCGCTTGCTGATATCCGCCCACAACGCCGCATAGTTGAAATGGCAACCATGGGCCTGCCGGACGGTGTAATAGAGGTTCTGTACATCGGCGAACACAGCGATTTTCTTCACCGGTAATCCTCATGACTCAGCAGCGCAGCCAAACGACAACGCCGATTCAGAAGTTGAATCGGCGCTTAGTATGCCAGTTTCGTGGATGACCCGGGCATTGGCGGCCACTCGCTCCAACAAAGAAATGCGGTCT
>NZ_JACONW010000283.1 GCF_014357575.1 Pseudomonas folii
TGCTTTTGAAGGTAGGAGGCAACTTGTTGCCGAGAGGGCCTGATGCGGTGCGTCAGGCAAGCCACCTCGCGAACAAGTTCGCTCCTACCTTGGCATGTAGGAGGTACGAGCACCTACAGGAGGTTGTGTTTGTGGACGAAGGCAATAGCCTTTTCGGCAAACATCAAGGGCTGATCTTCCATCAGAAAATGACCTGCGTTGTCGATGAGCTGCACTATCGAGTCAGGAATGTCGCCGTGCAAACGATGGGCATAACGTGATGGCTGCCATTCATCTTCCGCACCCCAGAGGATCTGCACCGGAATGTTCAGCCTGGGCAGACGTTGCGCGAAGTCTTCGGTATAGCGCGAGTCATAATGCGCGACCTGGTTCTTGTAAAAACCTTGCTGGCCGATCAGGCCGGTGATCGGCGCCAGGTAGGCTTCAAGCACCTCGCCCTCCATGATGCTTTTGTTGAAAACCGCCATGCGCAATTGCCGGATCATTAATTGCCGATGTTCGTCTGCGTTCATGACCGCGTGTTCGGCGTAATGCGTGCGGATATGTTGCCAGCTTGCAGAGGGCCACGAGTCATAGCTGACGATATCGGCGATGGTCAGGGACCGGAAACTTTGCGGTGCATCGATCGCCAGCCGTAGCGCAACGCCTCCGCCAATGTCATGGGCAATCATATGCGTTTGCTCCAGCCCCCAGTGATCCAGCAACTTCTCCAGCAGGATCCGTTGGGCCGCGACCGACGTGTCCTGGTCTTGCGGAAACTCCGATGCGCCGAAACCCAGCAGGTCGAACAGATGCACTTTCAGCCCGGCCTCCACCAGCGCGGGTACGACGTTGCGCCAGATGATCGAATGCGCTGGCGTGCCGTGCAGCAGGACAACCGGCAGCCCTTCGCCGTGACACCCGGTGGCGATGCGTCGCCCATCGATGATCACGTGTTGAGTGAGCAGTGGATTGTTCATGAGCGTGGTCTCCGAGACGTTGATGATGGATTCAGCGTATCGAAGGGGTATTCATGACGCCAATGACAACTTATGCTGCTGAAATTCGATTTTTGTCATGTTGATGTGAACGGTCTGATGCAGATCTGTAGGACCGGCTTTAGCCGGGGGGAGGGCATTTCAGGCGAAGGCTTATAGCGATAAACAGGACTTCTCGCGGCTAAAGCCGCTCCTACGACGAATTCGCTTATAAGGATAATTTGTGAACCAACGCCTCCCCATAGACGTCCTTCGGGCGCTGCGCAGCATTGTCGAACTGGGCAGTGTCACCCGCGCGGCTGAAAGCCTGAACCTCACGCAATCAGCGGTCAGCTGGAAGATCAAACGGCTGGAGAAGCAGCTTGGGCGAGATCTGATCCGTCGTGAAGGCCAGCGTCTGATTGCAACCAGCGACGGTGCCGAGCTGCTGATTCATGCGCGGCGCATCCTCAATTCTCACGACGAAGCGCTGGCACTGTTTGCTCCGTCTACCCTGGAAGGCACCGTCCGGCTGGGCGTGACCGAGCAGGCTTCGCTCGCCCAACTGTCACCGATACTGGCGAAGTTCTCCAGGCAGCACGGCAATGTCGACGTTCGTGTTGTCGTCGAACAGAGTCAGGCGCTGCGTGAGTCCCTGGTCAACGGTGCGCTGGATATGGCTTTGCATCAGGATTTCGCTCACGGGTTGAGTGCTGAAGATCACTTGTTGTGGAGCGAACGGCTGAACTGGTGCGTGCCTGCCGGTTGGGAATATAACCCTGATACCACCGTCGCTCTCGTGACCTACGGGGCGGGATGTTTCTACGGCAATCTGGCGCAGGACCGCCTTCAGGCCGTGGGTATTCGCTGCAAGGTGGCGGTGCAGTGCCCCTCGACTGAAGGCGTGTTGTCGGCCATATCGGCAGGCTTGGGCATCGGGTTGGTGACGGCGAGCAATGTCGACAAGCGCGTCGAGATCAGTCGTGCTTTTGAGCACAATATGCCGCTGCCAGACGTGGCCAATGTGTTGCGTTTTAGCCAGCGCAAACACGATCCGGTGTTACAGGCATTGCAGCAGATGCTGGCTCACACCCTAACGCGTGTCAGGGAGGAGTCGCCCATTCCTGCATGAAGCTAAGCCGTCAAGGGGCGCTCTCTTTTCGGTAGGTAAGGCGGCAAATAAATACCCACGTACGCATCAAATACCCGCATCCCTTCTTCGGCCATGCGCGGGGTTATCTGGTCATGCAGTTGCATGGAGCGTGCATACACACGGTCGCCCAGCTCCATGGCCAGGGCGAACACGTCGACATCCGTCGGTAGCACCGGCAGCGCGAAGTGTCTGTCAAAGACCTCCAGCATCAAGTGCCCCAGCTCGATGTCATGCTGACGATCCGCCTGAGTGATTTCGGTCAGGCCATGCTGGGCCAGAATCAACTGGCGCGCAGCGGCGTCAGCATTGTAGATGTCCAGCATGCGCTGCTCGACCAGGCGGGACAGATCACGCCACGTGTTGAGTTCTGCATGTTCAATAGGGGCTTGCAGGCTGGCACGGAAGGCTGCGTGGATGTCGGCGGTCAGCGCTTCCAGCAGGGCGGGAACGCTGGCGAAGAAGTGGTAAACCGAAGACGGCGGAATCTGTGCCCGTTCGGCCACGCTGTAGATCGACAGACTCGCTACGCCCTCAGTGGCAAGCAGTTCGCGTGCAGCATCAAGAATCGAATCGATTCGGGCCTGGCTGGCTGCGCGGGGTTTGCGGGGCGTGATGGGGCGGGTCATGTG
>NZ_JACONW010000284.1 GCF_014357575.1 Pseudomonas folii
CCACAGGGATCTCATTTCAATCCAGATGATCGGGGTAACAAATGCCAATCATCCGAAACCCCTGATTAATCGAGCCATCATTGACCTGTGTAGCAACTCGGTAACATTTTGTAATGAACATGGGCAAATCCATTCGTCAACAGGATCAAGCACCATGGCAACCAGCACGTTAGCCCCGGACTCCTTTGAACAGGCCCGAGACTCAAAACCTCAGCTCCACCGCAAGCCCAGCACGCTGACGATGGTGGTTTTCTTCGCCATTCTTGCCACCGGTTTGTTGTTCACGGCCTACAGCCTGAAGCAAGACGTGGATGACCTGGGCACCGTAGTGACCACCTGGACGCCCTTTCTGTTGTTGGGCGTGGCCTTGCTGATTGCCTTGGGTTTCGAGTTCGTCAACGGCTTCCATGACACCGCCAACGCGGTTGCCACGGTGATCTACACCCACTCGCTGCCACCGGGATTTGCAGTGGCGTGGTCCGGGTTGTTCAACTTTCTCGGCGTGCTGTTTTCCAGCGGGGCGGTGGCGTTCGCGATTATTGCCTTGCTGCCGGTCGAGCTGATTTTGCAGGTGGGCTCCGGCGCTGGTTTTGCGATGATCTTTGCACTGTTGATCGCTGCGATCATCTGGAACCTGGGTACGTGGTGGCTGGGACTGCCCGCCTCCTCTTCGCACACCTTGATCGGCTCGATCATCGGCGTGGGCGTCGCCAATGCCTTGATGCATGGTCGCGATGGCACCAGCGGCGTTGACTGGTCTCAGGCGACCAAGATCGGTTATTCGCTGCTGCTTTCACCTTTGGTAGGGTTCGGGTTTGCTGCGCTGTTATTGCTGGCGATGCGCATGTTCATCAAGAACCGCGCGCTCTATAAAGCGCCTGAAGGCAATACTCCACCGCCATGGTGGATTCGCGGCATGCTGATCGTCACGTGCACCGGCGTGTCGTTCGCCCACGGTTCCAATGACGGACAGAAAGGCATGGGCCTGATCATGCTGATCCTGGTAGGCACATTGCCAATGGCCTACGCCCTGAACCGCACCATGCCTGCCGATCAGTCGCTTCAGTTTGCTGCCGTTGCCGAAGTCACCCAGCAGGCACTCACTCGCGCCGCACCACTGCCCGCTCCCGCTGATCCACGGCAGACGCTCTCACAATATCTGGTCAGCAAACAGGAAACTCCGGAACTGATTCCGGCCCTGGCGGTGATGGCAGGCAAGATCGGTATTCAGGTCAAAGGCTACGGCTCACTGTCGAAGGTTCCCGCCGAAGCGGTGGCTAACGTGCGTAACGATATGTACCTGACGTCGGAAACCATCCGCGTGATGGAGAAAAACAAGGTCGGCAATTTCGACGCGGATACACAGGACAAGCTCAAGCTGTTCAAAGACCAGATCGACAGCGCAACCCGTTTCATTCCGACCTGGGTGAAAATCGCGGTAGCCATCGCCCTGGGCCTTGGCACACTGGTGGGCTGGCGGCGCATCGTGGTCACCGTCGGCGAGAAGATTGGCAAGACCCATATGACGTACGCCCAAGGCGCCTCGGCAGAAGTGGTCGCAATGCTGACCATCGGTGCTGCCGACATGTACGGCCTGCCGGTGTCGACCACTCACGTGTTGTCGTCCGGTGTCGCGGGCTCCATGGTCGCCAACGGCTCGGGCCTGCAATTGCGGACCTTGCGTAATCTGGCCCTGGCCTGGGTGTTGACCCTGCCTGCGGCAATCCTGCTGTCGGGATCGTTGTACTGGGTGTTTACTCAGATCTTCTGATCGCCGCCTGCGGGTAATAAGTGCTCTTTGAGAAAATCGATCAAGGCACGCAACTTCGGAGATGCATGCTGGCTCACAGGCCATAGCATCCAGAGGGTGCCGTGGCTGAGGGTGAAATCTTCCAGCACGACCTGCAGCTCGCCGCGCTGCAAAGCGTCATTGACGACGAAATCCGCCAGGTAGGCGATGCCCATTCCCTGCCTGCACAGGTGATACAGGGAATGGGTGGTGGTGCAGGTCGCGGCTTTTTTCACGCTTGGGACAGGCAGACCGTCAACACTGCGCAATGGCCAAGGCTCGATTTTGCCGGTGGCGGGAAACTTGTGCAGCAAGCCGACATGCCCGGCCAGGTCGCCGGGCGTGGAAGGCACGCCATAGCGTTGCAAGTAATCCGGGGACGCAACCAGCATCAGACGAAAGTCCCCCAGATGCCGCGACGCCAGTCGTGAGTCCTGCAGCATGCCGGTGCGAATCACCGCATCAAAGCCCTCCTCGATGATGTCCACCATGCGATCCGACAGGTCGATGTCCAGCTCGATGTCCGGATAGCGGCGCATGAACGCGGTCAATGCCGGCATCATCAAACCATCCTGCAACGGCACGCTGATATGCAGTTTGCCCCTGGGCTCGGCGGTGAAATGCGACAGCTCCAGCTCCGCGGCTTCGACCTCCCCCAGTATTCGCCGACACCGCTCAAGAAACAGTGAGCCTTCGGCAGTCAGGGTGATGCTGCGTGTGCTGCGATGAAACAGGCGAACCCCAAGGCGCTGTTCCAACCTCGCAATGCTCTTGCCGACCGCAGAGGAAGAAACCTCCAGCGTGCGGGCCGCGGCGGTGAAGCTGCGCGTCTGTGCGACCTGCACAAAGATTGCGATGCCACTGAGACTGTCCAGTCGTGTGCTCCTTATAAAATATTTGTCTGAGTTGAAATGCGATTTCCTTGTGGGAGCGGTGCTTGG
>NZ_JACONW010000285.1 GCF_014357575.1 Pseudomonas folii
TCCCACAGGGATTGTATCCATGCCCAAACTCCCAACCGCCATCCAGCTCCACAAAGCCTCGAAAACCCTGACACTCAAGTACGGGCCGAACGAGGAATATCACTTGCCTGCAGAATTCCTCCGGGTGCACTCGCCGTCTGCGGAGGTTCAGGGCCACGGCAAGCCGATCCTGCAATTTGGCAAGCTGGGGGTTGGCCTGACCAAAGTTGAACCGGCGGGCCAATACGCACTGAAATTGACCTTCGACGATGGTCATGACAGCGGATTGTTCACCTGGGAATACCTCTACGAACTGGCGCAACGTCAGGACGATTTGTGGAACGACTATTTGCTTGAGCTGAAAAACGCAGGCAAATCCCGCGACCCTTCCGAGCAAGTCATTCGGCTGATGCTCTAACCCTCGGCCTAGAGCCGCCCGGCGTTTTAGGACGCGCTTTCTAATTCCTTTTGCTTGAATGTGCCGCGCAGCGGCCAATGACTGGTGCTGCTTGCGATTTTTTGCAATCTCGCGTAACCAATGGTTTTGGCAAGTTCCCTGCATCCTCGAATGCAGTCGAAAGGTTTGCAAAGAAGTCGTCGCCAGGCGCGCGATTATTCACGCGTCCACGCGACGGCCACCTCTTAAGGGATAAGGGACAAGCGGTTTAGCCATCATCGGTCACCCGAGCAGTAGTACCGGCAATCGCCTGTGTCACTGATTCACAGGGAAGCGGTACTCACATCAGGACAATGGAGCGTCGTGAATGAGTAGCAGAAACAACGATGACCTGCAGCAACAAGCCTCGGAACACACACTGGGTTTGAACCCGGTCGTGGGTCTGCGACGCAAGGACTTGCTGACCACTGCCCGCATGGTCCTGCGTCAGGCCCTGAAACAACCCTTTCACAGTGCAAAGCACGTCGCCAGTCTGGGCGTTGAGCTCAAAAACGTGCTGCTGGGCAAATCAGCGCTCCAGCCAGCCCCGGAAGACAGACGCTTCAACGATCCAGCCTGGAGTCAGAACCCGGTTTACCGTCGCTATCTGCAGTCCTACCTCGCGTGGCGCAAGGAGCTGCATGACTGGATCGGCGAGAGCAATCTCTCTCCCCAGGAAATCAGTCGTGGGCACTTCGTCATCAACCTGATGACCGAAGCCATGTCGCCCACCAACACCGCCGCCAATCCGGCCGCGATCAAGCGTTTCTTCGAGACCGGCGGCAAAAGCATTCTCGACGGCCTGTCTCATCTCGCCAAGGACTTGGTGCATAACGGCGGCATGCCCAGCCAGGTCAACATGGACGCCTTCGAAGTCGGCAAGAGTCTGGGCACCAGCGAAGGCTCGGTGGTGTTTCGCAACGACGTGCTGGAGCTGATTCAGTACAAGCCCATCACCGAGCAAGTGCATGAACGGCCGCTGCTGGTGGTGCCGCCGCAAATCAACAAATTCTACGTATTCGATCTGAGCCCGGAAAAAAGCCTGGCGCGTTTCTGCCTGCGCAGTAACGTGCAGACGTTCATTATCAGCTGGCGTAACCCGACCAAGGCGCAGCGTGAATGGGGCCTGTCGACTTACATTGACGCGCTCAAGGAAGCAGTCGATGTGGTCACGGCCATCACCGGCAGCAAAGACATCAATATGCTCGGTGCCTGCTCCGGCGGCATCACTTGCACCGCGTTGCTGGGACATTACGCGGCGCTGGGCGATCAGAAGGTCAACGCCCTGACCTTGCTGGTCAGCGTCCTCGATACGACGCTGGACACCGACGTCGCGTTGTTCGTCGACGAGCAGACTCTGGAATCGGCCAAACGCCATTCCTATCAGGCAGGTGTGCTGGAGGGCAGCGACATGGCGAAAGTATTTGCCTGGATGCGCCCTAACGATCTGATCTGGAATTACTGGGTCAACAATTACCTGCTGGGTAACGAACCCCCGGTGTTCGACATCCTGTTCTGGAACAACGACACCACTCGCCTGCCCGCCGCCTTCCATGGCGACCTGATCGAGATGTTCAAGAATAATCCGCTGATCCGCCCCAATGCCCTTGAAGTGTGCGGTACGCCTATCGATCTGAAGCAGGTCACCAGCGATGTGTTTTGCCTGGCCGGGACCAACGATCACATCACGCCGTGGGGCTCCTGTTACAAATCCGCACGACTGTTCGGCGGAAAGACTGAATTTGTTCTGTCCAGCAGCGGCCATATCCAGAGCATTCTCAACCCGCCCGGAAACCCCAAGGCACGCTACATGACCAACAGCGAGATGCCGGTGGATCCAAAGGCCTGGCAGGAAAACGGCACCAAGCACACCGATTCATGGTGGCTGCACTGGCAGAACTGGCTGAGTGAGAGATCTGGAAAGATGAAGAAGTCTCCTGCGAGCCTGGGCAACAAGACCTTTGCGCCCGCAGAAGCATCTCCGGGGACCTATGTGCATGAACGCTAAGGTTTGATGCGACGGGCGGAGTCAGGAATGGTTGCCGATGGCCGTTACAAAGATTGGAGACATATCGCTATCTTTAGACGGACATTGGACCTGTGGGAGCGGTGCTTGCCCGCGATAATGCTGGACGCGGTTCATTTTAGATCGCGTCGCTCTTATCGCGGGCAAGCACCGCTCCCACAGGGATCTCATTCCAATTCAACACTTTGAT
>NZ_JACONW010000286.1 GCF_014357575.1 Pseudomonas folii
CCGGCGACAAGTCATCGGCTCAAGGTCAGTGACTGCCTGAGTGACCGAAACCGCCAGCACCGCGTTGGCTTTCATCGAACTCTTCAACCAGTTCGAAATGCGCCTGCACCACCGGTACCAGCACCAGTTGAGCAATGCGCTCGCCAATGGAAATATTGAAAGCAGTCTGCCCGCGATTCCAGCAGGAGACCATCAGTTCGCCCTGGTAATCGGAGTCGATCAGACCCACCAGATTACCCAGCACGATACCGTGTTTGTGACCAAGACCCGAGCGCGGCAGGATCAATGCCGCCAAACCAGGATCACCGATGTAGATCGACAGACCGGTTGGGATCAACAGCGTCTGGCCTGGCTCAAGCACAGTGTCTTCCTTGAGCATGGCGCGCAGGTCAAGCCCGGCGGAACCGACGGTGGCATAAGCCGGCAAAGGAAATTCGCTGCCAATGCGAGGGTCGAGGATCTTGGCTTGTAGAGCGTGCATTCGTAATTAAACCTGGTTCATTCGTTCGGCGATAAAAGTGATCAGCTGGCGGGCAATCTTGCCCTTGCTGGTCTGGGCAAAAATCGTTGCATGCAACGCGCGGTCGATCACGCTGCAAGCATTCTCTTCGCTGTTGAAGCCGATGCTGGGGTTGGCAACATCGTTGGCGACGATCAGATCAAGATTCTTGTCCTTGAGCTTGCGTGCAGCATAGTCGAGCAGGTGTTCAGTTTCAGCGGCAAAGCCCACACTGAAAGGGCGATCCGGGCGGGTGGCGATGGTCGCCAGAATGTCCGGGTTACGGACCATCTGCAGCAACAGGCCGTCACCCGTGGACGGGTCTTTTTTGAGTTTGTGCGGGGCAACCACTTCAGGACGGTAATCCGCGACCGCTGCGGAGGCGATGAACAGGTCGCACGGAATAGCAGCCTCGCAGGCGGCCAGCATGTCCCTGGCACTGACCACATCGATGCGCGACACGCGATCCGGGGTCGGCAGGTTAACCGGGCCGGTGATCAGTGTGACGCGTGCGCCAGCCTCAATCGCAGCCTCAGCCAGGGCAAAGCCCATTTTGCCGGAGCTGTGATTGGTGATGTAACGCACCGGGTCGATGTTTTCCTGCGTCGGGCCCGCCGTGATCAACACATGCTTACCGGTCAGGGACAGACGCTGGAAGCAATCGGCGGCGGACTGGGCCAGATCGTCGGGTTCAAGCATGCGCCCGAAGCCGACATCGCCACAGGCCTGGCTGCCGGAAGCGGGGCCGAATATGCGGAAATCACGTTCTTCCAGCAGGCGGATGTTGGCCTGCACGGAAGCGTCGCGCCACATCGCCTGATTCATTGCCGGAGCCACCGCCACAATGGCGTCGGTGGCCAGAACAATGGTGGTCAGCAAGTCATTGGCAATACCTTGTGCCAAACGCGCAATAAGGTCCGCAGTGCCGGGCGCAATCAGTATCAGATCGGCCCACTTGGCCAGTTCGATATGCCCCATCGCTGCTTCTGCGGCCGGGTCGAGCAAATCCAGATGAACCGGGTGCCCGGACAAAGCCTGCATGGTCAGCGGGGTGATGAACTCAGCGCCACCTCGGGTCATGACGACACGCACTTCAGCACCCTGGTCACGCAAGCGTCTGACCAGTTCTGCGCTCTTGTAGGCCGCGATACCGCCGCCAACGCCAAGAACGATGCGTTTTCGATACAGCCGCTGCATAGGCCTGCCTTTTAGTCGAGTGGTACGCGGCGGCGATGGGCGTTTCCCCAGGCCGATCGCCGCGCAAAAAAGATGGGCTAAGATAGCACAGCGACCGTGCTGGAACAGCGGTCCCCACACACATGGAGGTGGTATGAGTATTCGCAACTGGCCCGAGGCCGAACGCCCGCGTGAGCGGCTGCTGGAGCTGGGTTCGGCAAGCCTGTCCGACGCAGAGCTGCTGGCTATTTTCCTGCGTACCGGGGTGGCCGGAAAAAGCGCTGTAGACCTCGCCCGTTACCTGTTGAATCAATTCGGTGGGCTGCGACCGTTACTGGATGCTGACCTGACCATGTTCAGCTCACACCTGGGGCTTGGGCCCGCCAAATTCGCGCAGTTGCAGGCTGTCATGGAAATGGCTCGCCGACACATGGCGGAAACCCTGAAACGCGATTCCGCCCTTGAAAGTCCGGAGCAGGTGCGCAACTACCTCAAAGCGCTGTTGCGCCACGAACCCCATGAGGTATTTGGCTGCCTGTTTCTGGACAACAAGCACCGGGTTCAGGCTTTCGAAATACTGTTCCACGGTTCGATCAACTGCGCCCACGTGCATCCCCGGCAGGTGGTCAAACGCGCTTTGGCCCACAACTCGGCCAGCCTGATCCTCTGCCACAACCACCCTTCGGGCATCACCGACGCCAGCCAGGCAGACATAGACCTGACCAAACGCCTGCGCGACGCGTTGTGGCTGATCGACGTGAAAGTGCTGGATCACCTGATCATTGGCGACGGTGACCCGCTGTCGATGGTGGAGTGCGGGTTGATGTAGGCGGAGGCAGCAACGCTGTCGCGAAGCAAACTCGGCTCTATGTG
>NZ_JACONW010000287.1 GCF_014357575.1 Pseudomonas folii
AGGAATTCGAAAAAAACTTGCGTATCCCCTGTCCCCTTTTTTCGCCTCACCGGTCATCACAGGTAAGTGAACAAATATGAGAGCTTAACTCCATGTCCCCAGCGTCGCCTTTCCGTTTGCGCCCCTTGCTGCATTTCAGTCTTTTACTGACTTTGAGTTCCAGCCCCCTCTTCATTTCGTCCAGTTGGGCCGAGGGCACAGACCGTCGCACTTACGAGGTGCCAGCTGGCAGTCTGGGCGCGGCGCTTACCCGCTTTGCAGGTCAGGCGGGGGTCAATCTGTCGGTGGACCCCGCACTGGTGAGCGGTCGTAACAGCGCCGGATTGTCGGGGGATTACGCAGTGGAAGAAGGTTTCTCACGCCTGCTGCAAGGTTCCGGCCTGCAACTGGTGTCGGTGGCGGATCATGCCTACACGCTGATCCCTGCTCCAGAGGGCAGCAGCAGCCTGCAATTGGCACCCACCTCGATCCTCGGCGCAACAGGCTCGACGGATGGCCAGACCTACGCCGGAGGCCAGGTGGCTCGCCGCGGTTCGCAGGGCATGCTCGGCTCGCGGGATTTCATGGACACGCCGTTCAGCATGACCACCTACACCAGCAAGACGGTCAAGGATCAGCAGGCCAGAACCCTGGGCGACCTGGTCGCCAGCGATCCTTCGGTACGTGCGACCAACCCCGCCGGCGGGCGCTACGAACAGTTCACCATCCGCGGCCTGAGCCTGTTCAACAGCGACGTTTCCTATAACGGTCTATACGGCATTTTGCCGACCTATACGATCGACATGGAAATGGCCGACCGGGTGGACATCCTCAAAGGCCCGAGTCAGCTGGTCAACGGCATTTCACCCAGAGGCAGCGTAGGTGGCGGCATCAACGTGGTGCCCAAGCGCGCGACTGACAAGCCCATCACCGAGCTCACCGGCAGCTACGCCTCCAATAACCAGCTGGGAACCGCCATCGACGTCGGCCGCCGGTTTGGTGACGAAGGCAAGTTCGGCATCCGCTTCAACGGCGTCAAGCAATCAGGCGACACCGAATGGGACCACCAGAGCGTCGACCGTGAAATGGCCGTGCTGGGTCTGGATTTCCGTGGCGAACGCCTGCGGCTATCAACAGACATCGGGCACACCGAGCGTGACACAGATGCCCCCCAGGAACGCGTACAGATCGGCGCCAACGCAAAAGTCCCCAACGCCAACGACGTGCGTCGCAACTACGCGCAAGCCTGGAGCCAGGCGCGCACCCGAGATACCTTTGGTGCTGTGAACGCCGAGTATGACGTCAGCGACTCAGTCATGGTGTACGGCGGCGTGGGCGCGCGTAAAAGTAACCACGACTTTCTCCGTCATGCAGTTTCAATCACCAATGATGCGGGCGATTTCAGCGTCCAGCCCCGTGACTTCACCCGTGATGAAAATGTCCGAACGGCCACTGCAGGCGTGCGCAACTGGTTCCAGACCGGTCCTGTGAGCCATGAAGTCAATCTGGCCGCCAGTTACTTCTACATGGACTTCGAAAATGGCGGCGCGCGCTATGCCGCGTCCCCGAGCAACCTGTTCGATCCAGTAGACACGCCGACACCCGACAACCCCACCCGGCAAGATGCAAAGGTCTACACGGAGAACCGCTACAGCGGGCTCGCGTTGTCCGACACACTTGGCTTCTTCGACGACCGCTTGCTGCTGACATTGGGTGCACGCTGGCAGCGGGTCAAGGTTGATGACTGGACCGATAACGTCAAAGGTGACACGGCTTATGATGAAGAGAAGATCTCACCTTCGGGCGGCATCCTCTACAAAGTGACCGATCAGCTCTCTGTATACGCCAACTACATGGAAGGCCTGAGCCAAGGCAAGATCGCTCCTTCTACCTCTATCAACGAGGACGAGATTTTTCCGCCTTTCATCAGCCGTCAGGTGGAAGTTGGTACCAAATACGACCTGGGGACATTCGCCTTCACAGCCAGCGTATTCAGAATCAAACAACCGGCTTACGAGACCAACGCCACAACGCGGGTCTTTGGGCTTAACGGCAAGCGGGAAAACACTGGAGTGGAACTCACCATGTTCGGCGAGCCACTTAAAGGCGTCCGCCTGCTCGGCGGCGTGATGTACATCGACAGCGAATTGACCAACACCGTCAACGGCACTTTCGACGGCAAACGCGCCCCTGCCACACCGGAATACAACGTCAACCTGGGGGCTGAGTGGGACGTGCCGAACGTTAAAGGCCTGACCCTGACCGGCCGCGGCATTTACTCCAGCTCTCAGTACCTGAACCAGGCCAACACCAAGGAAATCGACTCGTGGGAGCGGTTCGACGTAGGCGCACGCTATGCGTTCAAGGTTGACGACAAGGACGTGACGCTGCGCGCCAACATCGAAAACGTCATGGATAAACGCTTCTGGAGTTCGGCAGGTGCGTCGGATGACAGCGAGCCAGGTCTGACGCTTTCCACGCCACGGACTTATCTGGTTTCGGCGACTATCGGGTTTTAAGCGCTACAGGAAGAACAACGCCCAAGGGGTGTTTAAATGGTAAAAAAGGCTCTGT
>NZ_JACONW010000288.1 GCF_014357575.1 Pseudomonas folii
AGCAACATTGATATTTGGCGTGTAAGTCGCCGTCCAGGTAATGCCACCATCGCTGCTGGTAACAGCG
Organism: Pseudomonas folii; assembly: GCF_014357575.1. Classification (GTDB taxonomy): domain Bacteria; phylum Pseudomonadota; class Gammaproteobacteria; order Pseudomonadales; family Pseudomonadaceae; genus Aquipseudomonas; species Aquipseudomonas folii. The sequence goes on from NZ_JACONW010000288.1 coordinate 68, forward strand.
CTCAAGGTGCCGTTAGGTACAGCAAGGTCGGCATTGGTGAAACCGGTCACCGCTTCACTGAAGGTGATGGTTACCAACGAGGTTTCACCCACTGACAGGGCGCTGTCAGACATTGCAATGGTTGCCGTCGGACGCGCAGTGTCTATCGCGTAGTTACCTGAGTTAGTGATACCGGCACCCGCGTTGCCACTGAAATCAGCCACGCCGCCGTTGTTAAGCGTGATGACGTTGCTGGCACTGGTAATGCCGGTTACAGGCGTCAACGTCGCCGTCCAGGTAACACCGCCGTCACTGCTGCTGACAGCGCTCAAGGTACCATTGGCAACGTGAAGGTCAGCATTAGTGAAACCGCTCACCGGCTCACTGAAAGTAATGGTCACCAGCGAGGTTTGACCGATCCATAGTGCGCTGTTCGCTACCGCAATGGTCGCCGTCGGGCGTGCAGTATCAATCAAATAGTTATTGGAGTTTGTGACACCGCTGCCTATGTTGCCGGAAGCATTGGCGATGCCCGTGTTATCCAGCGTGATCAGGTTGGTGGTGTCGGTCACGTTGGCCGTTGGTGTCAGAGTCGCCGTCCAGGTAACACCGCCGTCACTGCTGCTGACCGCGCTCAACGTGCCGTTAGCGATCGCCAGGTCGGCGTTGCTGAAACCGGTCACCGCTTCACTGAACGTGATAGTCACCAGCGAAGTTTCACCTACTGCCAGTGAA
>NZ_JACONW010000289.1 GCF_014357575.1 Pseudomonas folii
ATCAGGTCGGCATTGGTGAACCCGGTCACCGCTTCACTGAAGGTGAAAGTGACCAATGAGGTTTCACCCACTGACAGGGCGCTGTCAGACATTGCAATGGTTGCCGTCGGACGCGCAGTGTCTATCGCGTAGTTACCTGAGTTAGTGAGACCGGTACCCGCGTTGCCATTGAGATCAGCCACGCCGCCGTTGTTAAGCGTGATGACGTTGCTGGCACTGGTAATAGCGGTTACAGGCGTAAACGTCGCCGTCCAGGTAACACCGCCGTCACTGCTGCTGACAGCGCTCAAGGTACCATTGGCAACGGAAAGGTCAGCATTGGTGAAACCGCTCACCGGCTCACTGAAAGTAATGGTCACCAGCGAGGTTTCACCAATCGCCAAGGCGTTGTCGGCCACTACGATGGTCGCCGTCGGGCGTGCAGTATCAATCGCATAGTTATTGGAGTCGGTGAGGCCGCTGCCAGTATTGCCGGAAGCGTTGGCGAAGCCTGCGTTATCCAGCGTGATCAGGTTGCTGATGTCGGTGACGTTGGCGTTCGGCGTCAGGGTTGCCGTCCAGGTAATACCGCCATCGCTACTGGTGACGGTGCTCAATGTGCCGTTGGGTACGACCAGGTCGGCGTTGGTGAAACCGG
>NZ_JACONW010000029.1 GCF_014357575.1 Pseudomonas folii
TCACTCCTACAGGGTGCATGTTTGCTTCGCGACGGCGTGGTGTCACTGATACAGCGAAACCGGTGACCTGTAGGAGCTGCCGAAGGCTGCGATCGCGGTGTGTCAGGAGAAACGCTTCGCAGCCTTCGGCAGCTCCTACAGAAAATGCATTTCAATCCAGCTGTTTGCATGTTGTTTGATGAGACGCGTGCGCCTTCAAACTCGAGGGTGGTGCCAGCTCAACGGTGCGGCAGTAATCCATGAACAATCGGGTCGCCCGCGTTGGCTGATTATTGCGCAGGTACGCCATTACCAGGGTCGAAGCGGGCATGTCGTCTTCGATATCAAGCTGTGCCAGAAGCTCGCCGTCGTAGGTCATGTTGGTGCAAGGCCGCGTGACCAGCACCGAAAACCCCAGCCCCTGGCCGACCATGCAGCGCACCATTTCAATCGAGGGTGAGCTGTAAGCCACCACCGGCGCATAACCTTTCTCGGTAAAGATATCCATGAAGTAGGTTCTGCTGGGCACGGCGTCCAGCAGGATCATGGGCTCCTGGCTCAACTCGCGCAGTGTCACCGTTTTCTGTTGAGCAAGGGGGTGCGCGGCTGGCAGTAATGCGTAGGGCTTGTGCGGAGCGTTCAATGCTTCTTTGTGGATCGTCGCGCCCAGCTCCAGATCGTACAGGAAGGCCAGGTCGAAGCGGCCGCGGTGCAGCCCATGCATCAGCTCGTGCTGTTCCCCGTCGCAGAGTTGAATGGTTACGTCGGGATAAAGCTGCTTGAAGCCAGCAACGAGTCTGGGCATATACAGCGGCGCGGCTGATTCAAAACAGCCCAATGCGATAGTGCCCGATACATTCTTGCTCTCGGCGCGAGAATCCTGTTCCAGTTCTTCCGACAGTCGTAATAACTCTTTAGCCTTTTCGTAGACTTTCCCGCCACCGGAAGTCAGGGAAACACCCTGCGCATGGTGCCGTACAAACAGCGGTTGATTAAACGCCTCTTCGAGATTTTTTATGGCGACGGAAATAGAAGGCTGTGAGATATGCAGTTGTCGCGACGCCTCGGCAATACTGTCCATTTCTACGGCAGTGACAAAGTATTTAAGCTGTTTCAACGTGAAATGCGTCACTGAGTACCTCGTCGGCACACGGCCATGAGCGGAATTAGCTGAATAGCTTTTACCTATGCTTAGCGAGGAGCATGCCAGATGCCAGGATTCGTCCTGGTTCGGTTATTGGGCCGGCAGTTGATCTTTTTTATCAGTCTGCAACTCAATTAATCCATCGCTCTGTACGGCCCACAGAATGAGGGTTTCGCACTGAAAGTGAGCGAACCAAAGCGAGGGAAACGGTTACCGCCCTAAAAATGTGCGGCATGTTCGGCGCAGGGTAAATAGTTTCGCCTTCCGCCTGCATTGAGTATGCATCCCGCCGGTTCTGCTTAGGATTTTCCTACGCTATGAGCCAAAACTTACTATTGGGTCGTTCGACGAAACTTCGCTCATGATGGCCTCAGAAGGGAGAGCGGGGCAGCGCTCAATATTCAACTTGCATTGGATATCACCCGCCACTGTTACTTAGCCGAGCGAGCCGACGATGACGTTTGACTGGAAATACATGTTTAGCCTGTTCAGCGATACCGAGTTCTGGATGGCAACGTGGACCGTCATACAACTCAGTACATTGACATGGCTTATCAGCATTGTTCTGGGCTTCGTCGTGGCGCTGGCCAAACAGTCTTCCAACCCGCTGATCAACTTGCCTGCCCGTGGCTATATCTGGTTATTCCGTAGCGTGCCTTTGCTGGTGCTGCTGATATTTGTCTACAACTTGCCACAGGCTTTGCCCGCCACATCGGCGGTGCTGGCCAACCCGTTCTGGGCAGGCCTTATTGCACTGGTGTTGTGTGAAACCGCTTACGTCGCGGAAATCCATCGCGGCGGGTTGTTGTCGATTGCCAAAGGGCAAAGTGAAGCGGCCAGAGCATTGGGGTTGCGCTTTGTCGGTACGCAGTGGCGGATTGTGATCCCGCAGGCGCTGCGGGTGGCTTTGCCGTCCCTGACCAACGAATACATTTCAATCGTAAAGCTAAGTTCGCTGGTGTCGGTGATCTCGCTGACCGAAATCCTGATGGTGGGGCAGCGTCTGTATTCGCAGAACTTTCTGGTCATGGAAACCATGGCGGCAGTCGCGTTTTATTACGTGCTGATCGTTACCGTGTTCGACTTCCTGCTCAAGCGGCTGGAGCGTTATCTGGATGTCACTCAGCGCAAAGTGGTGCGTGAGCCTGACGCTGAAATGCTCCAGCTCGCCACTCAGGATCGTGCCGTCATTGCCCGCCCTGTCTCCGACTTCGCAGGCCCGGCACTTCAGGCCACCAAATTACACAAGGCCTACAACGACATCGAAGTGCTGGGTGCCGTCAGTCTGCAGATTCATCCCGGCGAAGTGGTGTCGGTGATCGGGCCGTCGGGTTCAGGCAAGACCACTTTGATTCGTCTGCTCAACGGCCTTGAGCAAATCGATAACGGGGATATCAGGATCAACGGCGAACCGTTCATTCACCTGGTTCGCCAAGGTGCTCAACCGCCGCGCTACGTCGAGCATACAGAGCATCGTCTGAACATCGGCATGGTGTTCCAGAGCTTCAACCTGTTTCCGCACCTGACTGTGCTCGACAACTTGCTGCTGGCTCCGCGTTATCACCGCCTGGCTTCAGCGCAGGAACTGAAGCAGCAAGCGTATGAGCTACTGCACAAGGTCGGCATGCTGGAACACGCCTGGAAATATCCACATCAGTTGTCCGGCGGGCAACAGCAGCGTGTAGCGATTGCTCGTGCGTTGATGATGCGTCCGCAGATCATGCTGTTCGACGAGCCGACATCAGCACTCGACCCAGAGAAGGTCAACGAGGTGCTGCAGGTGATCGAAACCCTGGCGAAGGAGGGCATCACCATGGTCATCGTGACCCATGAGATGAACTTCGCCTTCAAGGTCTCTGATCGAATCGTATTCATGGAGAAAGGCCGGGTGGTGTGCGATGACAGCCCGCAGGCACTGCGCGATGGACAGCACCCGCGAGTGGAAGCTTTTCTGAAAGATGTTTCGTTGGCTTGAAACCTTAATGTTTTGTTTGCAGGGGAGAAGAACATGATCGAGCAATGGCAGATCGACCAGTTTCACGCGCAGGGTTTTCTGGTCGTTGAGGGCGTGCTGGCAGCCGACGAAGTGGCGGCGCTGCAGCATGACTTCGACCAGTGGGTGGAAGACAGCCGCAGCCAAGACTGTGCGTGGGGCCAGACGCTGGACGGTCGGCCGCGTTTTGATATTGAAAGCGACCATCGCCCGGATCATCCATCGCTGCGTCGCGTGACCTCGCCAACGGAAATCTCTCCGGCCTACCAACAGACTGCCTTCCAGTCGCGCATGGCGGCCATTGCTGCGCAGCTGATTGGTGGCAACGGCACGCGCTTTCATCACAGCAAGATCAACTCAAAATTGCCGCACACCGCCACTCAGGTGAAGTGGCATCAAGACTTCCTGTTCACGCCGCACAGCAACGATGACCTGGTGACTGCATTGCTGATGGTCAGTGACGTGACACCCGAAAATGGCCCGCTGAATGTCGTGCCGGGCAGTCATAAGGGCGAGCTTTGGTCCCATTGGCAGAACGGGCGTTTCACGGGGGCAGTGGAAGACGCGGTTGTTGAAGAGCATTGCCAGCAACCGGTGGCCTGTTATGGACCTTCGGGCTCGGTGTGCTTCATGCACACCCGATTGCTGCATGCCTCAAGCCCGAATGAAACCGAGTTCCCGCGCACATTGTTCATCAGCGTGTACGCCGCAGAAGACGCGTTGCCCTTCGGGGAGAACCCGCTGCCCAGCGAACACACCGGTTTGATGGTGGCGGGACATGAAAGCGGTCTGGTGCGCAGCACCGCGAACCAGATCCGTCTGCCGCAGAAACCCAAGGGGGCTTCGTTTTTTGTGCAGCAGGCCGGAAGCGACTTGGCCACTGCCTGAGACTTGAACCGCAATTGCCTGAACCCTACTGACTCCACGAGGAATACTTATGAAGCTATCCCGTCTGTTCGTTCGTCCCGCTGCGATGGTTGTACTAGGCGCTGCGGTTGCCATGGCTTCATCAATGGCCTCGGCTTTCCAGCAGCCAGGCAAGATCATTGCCGGATCCGACATGACGTTCTATCCGTATGAGTACATGGACAAAAACCAACCGGCAGGCTTCGACATCGAGTTCCTGGATGGTCTGGCTAAGGTCATGGGGATGAAGGCTGAGAATCTCGACACCCGTTTCCCCAACCTGATCGGCGGGCTGCAAGGCGGCCGGTTTGATATCACCAACTCGTCGATGTACATCACCGCTGACCGCCTGAAAGTCATCGACATGATCCCTTACCTGAAAAGCGGGGAGTCGATTCTGGCGGTCAAGGGCAGCGCGTATCAGCCAAAGACCCCGGAAGATTTCTGTGGCCACAAGATCGGCTCCATGGCCGCCACGTCCTGGCTGCAACAACTGCAGAAACTGTCCACCGACTACTGCGTAAAGAACGGCCTGCCGCCTATCGCGATCAGTGAATACGGGACTGATCCGCAAACCACCCAGGCCATGCTCGCGCACGCGGTTGAAGCGCAGATCACCGACGCTGCTGTGGCGCGGGGCGTGGTTGAAAAACTCGGTAACCGGGTGGTGATTTCATCCGAGACGTTGATTTATCCGGTACTCAACGGCTTCGGCGTGAAAAAAGGCAACGATGTCGTCCGTAATGCGTTGATTGAAGGGCTAGAGAAGTACAGCAAAACACCGGAGTACAAGGCTTTGCTGGACAAGTACAAGTTCCAGGCACCGACAGCCGATGACATTGCAGCGCTGATGCCCAAGCCCTGATTGCGCGTTAAAAAACACGGCCCCGGTAGGAGCCAACTTGTTGGCGAGACGTCGGACTTGCATAGCCTGATGATCCGCCTCGCCAACAAGTTGGCTCCTACCGGGGATGTATTTCAACCCGATGATTTATGCGTTGTTGGCAGGAGTATTTTGAACATGGCCCTTAACTTCGAGGAGCAGACGCGTCTGGATCTGGCGGCGACCTTTCGCATCATTGCCCACCTGGGTATGCATGAGGCGGTGGCCAACCATTTCAGCGCGGCCATTTCAGCTGACGGAAAGCAGTTTCTGCTGAATCCGAAGTGGAAGCATTTCTCGCGCTTGCGTGCCAGTGATCTGCTGCTGCTCGATGCCGATGATCAAGACGCCGCGCAACGACCGGGTGTGGATGCGACAGCATGGTCCATTCATGGACAGATGCACCAACGCCTGCCTGAAGCCCGCGTGGTTCTGCATCTGCATCCGGTCTACACCACCGCGGTGGCGTGTCTGGCTAAGCCACACATTCCGGCAATCGATCAGAACACAGCGCGTTATTTCAACCGGGTGGCGATAGACGAGCTTTACGGCGGTATGGCCGATACCACCGCTGAAGGTGCTCGCCTGGTCGGGCTGCTGGATGGGAAAAGCCGCCTGTTGATGGGTAACCATGGCGTGATGGTCACTGCGCCGACGGTAGGTGAGGCATTCGACGACATCTGGACTCTGGAAAGGGCCTGCCAGATTCTGGTCACGGCCTGGTCCACAGGTCAGCCATTGAAGACACTGCCGGACGATGTCGCGGAGAAGACAGCCCGGGACTGGGAGAAGATCACTGATTTCTCGCAGCAGCATTTCGAAGAAATGAAGTGGCTGATGCTTCAGGCGGACCCTTCACTGGCCGACTGACCCAAACACGATACTGACTGTATACGCGTCTGCGGATGCCGTAGGGCTTCTTGCGCCTGCGCGCTGACATTTTCGTTATTTTTTACTGCGTCAACCCGCCACAAAGGGCGTGTTGAAGGATGCCAGGATGACCGAACACATCACAGAAATTGACACGCTCGTCGTAGGAGCAGGGCAGGCCGGTGTGGCCATGAGTGAACACCTGAGCCGGCTGGGCATTGCGCATCTGGTACTGGAAAAACACCGCGTAGCCGAAGCGTGGCGCAGCGGCCGCTGGGATTCGCTGGTCGCCAATGGACCGGCCTGGCATGACCGGTTTCCGGGACTTGAGTTCGACATGGACCCGGACGGGTTTGCCGGTAAAGAACAGGTCGCTGACTACTTCGAACGCTATGCACGCAAATTCAACGCGCCAATCAAGACCGGCGTTGAGGTCAAACGTGTGACCCGCAACGTGGAGCGTGCCGGTTTCACTGTGGAGACCAGCGCGGGTACTTACATCGTCAATCATCTTGTGTCTGCGACCGGCCCGTTTCAGAACCCCGTCATTCCATCGATTGCGCCCACGGATGACGCGCTGCACCAGATCCACTCGGCGCAGTACTTCAACCCTCAGCAGTTACCTGACGGCGCTGTATTGGTGGTCGGGGCGGGCTCGTCCGGTGTGCAGATCGCCGACGAATTGCAGCGTTCCGGCCGTCAGGTCTACTTGTCGGTCGGGCCTCATGATCGTCCACCACGAGCCTACCGCGGCCGTGATTTCTGCTGGTGGCTTGGCGTATTAGGGCTGTGGGACAGCGAGACTGTGCAGCCCGGAAAAGAGCACGTAACGATTGCTGTCAGTGGTGCCCGAGGCGGTCACACCGTTGATTTTCGGCGCCTGGCTCAGGCGGGAATGATGCTGGTCGGTCTGACGGAAAGCTTCGCCGAGGGCAAAGTGCGTTTCCAGAATGATCTCGTCGAAAACCTCGATCGCGGCGACGAGAACTACCTGTCGTTGCTCGATGCCGCCGATGCGTATGCCCGTCGAAATGGTCTGGATTTGCCACTGGAACCCTCAGCACGTGAGCGCGTAGCTGACGCGGCATGTATCACTCATCCGCTGCGTGAGCTCGATCTGGCTGAGGCCGGTATCAGCTCCATCATCTGGGCCACGGGTTATTCCCAGGATTACAGCTGGCTGCAGGTCGATGCATTCGACACCCGAGGCAAGCCCTTGCATCAGCGCGGGGTCTCCATTGAGCAAGGTCTGTATTTCGTAGGTCTGCCCTGGCTGTCGCGACGCGGCTCGGCGTTCATTTGGGGCGTGTGGCATGACGCCAAACATGTCGCTGATCAAATCGCCACTCAGCACAAGTATCGCGCGTATGACCAGGGCAAGCGTGCAGCCCCCGAAGTTCGGTTGCGCAACGTTTAAGGTTGATCGTCTTTGATCGGGCGCAAGTCGCCCCAGTGCTTACAGGAGATTTACATGGCTACGCCGACCCACACACGTATTCGTATGTTCAATACCAAAGACACTTACCCTAACCAGAGTCTGGACAACGACCTTTGCCAGGCGGTGCGTGCCGTTAACACCGTGTACGTGCGAGGTCAGGTTGGCACCGACTTCGAGGGTAACCTGATCGGCCTCGGCGACCCCGGCGCTCAAGCGCATCAGGCCATGAAGAACGTCAAACAGTTGCTGGAGGAGGCGGGCAGCGACCTGTCGCATATCGTCAAGACCACCACCTACATCATTGATCCACGTTACCGCGAGCCGGTTTATCACGAAGTGGGCAAGTGGCTTAAAGGGGTATTCCCTATTTCCACCGGGCTGGTGGTCTCTGCACTGGGTCAGCCGCAGTGGCTGATGGAAATCGACGTGATCGCCGTTATTCCCGAATAAGGACTTTCGTCATGACTTTTTCCATCGCCGCACGTTGCGCCGAAACTGGCCAGTTGGGTATCGCCATCAGCTCTTCGAGCATTGCCGTGGGTGCACGTTGCCCTTGGCTGCGTGCCGGGGTTGGTGCGGTGTCTTCGCAAAATATCACGCTGCCAGCCCTGGGGCCGCAAGCCCTGGACCTGATAGAGCAGGGCGCCACACCTGCACATGCGCTTGAACAGTTATGGGTGGATCAAAGGTTCAGTGAGTACCGGCAGATCACGGCGATCGATCACCTTGGGCGCGTCGCGCATTTCAGCGGTAGCAAAACGCTTGGAATTCACAATGCCGTCGGCGGGGAACAGTGCGTGGCAGCTGGCAACATGCTGGCTACCCCGGAAGTGATCGAAGCGATGGTCAAGACCTTTGAGCAGGCCTCAGGACACCTTGCCGAGCGCCTGCTACTGGCCATGCGTGCGGGGCAGGCGGCGGGTGGAGAAGCCGGGCCAGTGCATTCGGCAGCGCTGAAGGTGGTAGCCGATCTGCCCTGGCCCATTGTTGACTTGCGTGTGGATTGGGCCGAGCACGACCCGATCAATGTGTTGGATGGCTTGTGGCAGGCCTATCAGCCGCAGCTGCAGGATTATCTCGACCGCGCCCTGAACCCTGCCGGCGCGCCAGGGTATGGCGTACCAGGAGATGATCGATGAGCGCCAGTCGTGAACTGTTGGCCCGATTGGTGGCCTTTGACACGACCAGTCGAGAGTCGAATCTCGCGCTGATCGATTTTGTGCGTGATTACCTCGATAGCCATGGCGTTTCCTGTGAACTGATCTACAACGCGCAAAAGACCAAGGCCAATCTGTTTGCGACGATTGGACCGGTTGAGGTGCCCGGCATTGTGCTGTCCGGCCACACGGATGTGGTCCCCGTAGATGGCCAGGCCTGGACCTTCCCGCCGTTCGAACTCAGCGAGGAGGGCGGCAGGCTCTACGGCCGTGGTACTGCCGACATGAAGGGCTACATTGCCTGTGTTTTGGCATTGGTCCCGGAGTTGATCCGGAATACGTTGCGCATGCCGGTACATATAGCTCTTTCCTACGATGAGGAAGTCGGCTGCCTGGGCGTCCGCTCATTGCTGGAAGTGCTGGGTTCAAGGCCTGTTAAACCACTGCTCTGTGTGATCGGTGAACCCACGGAGCTAAAGCCAGTACTTGGTCACAAGGGTAAAGTGGCCGTGCGCTGCGACGTGCACGGCGTAGCGTGTCATTCAGCCCATGCGCCCAGTGGCGTCAACGCGATCGAGTACGCCGCGCAGTTGATCAACGAACTGGGAAGGCTCGGGAAAGCATTGCAGGCCGAGGAACGACAGGACGAGCGTTTTGATCCGCCGTTCTCGACCGTACAGGTTGGGGTGATCGGCGGCGGAGCAGCGCTCAACATCGTTCCCGAACATTGTCGTTTTGACTTTGAGGTGCGCTCGCTTCCTGTTGAAGACCCGAACCACGTCATCACTGCGCTGCACACCTACGCAAAGAATGAGTTGCTGCCTGCGATGCAGGCTGTCAGCGGGCAGAGCGATATTCGCCTTACCGAGCTGTCGAGTTACCCGGGGCTGGATATCCCGATGCACAGCCAGGCCGCAGAGTTGATCGCGGAGTTCTGCGGTTCCCGGGCGTTTGGCACAGTCGCCTTTGGCACTGAAGCCGGACTGTTCGACCATTCAGGAATCCCGGCCGTGGTCTGCGGCCCCGGCAGCATGGCGCAGGGGCACAAACCGGATGAGTTCATCAGCGTCGAGCAGCTCGATGCGTGTGACCGGATGCTGAGGCAGGTGTTGGCGTTCGTTATACGCGATCGCTGACGCTTTCAGGCCGGGTTTCCTTGCACTAGTCACGCACTAGCTATGCACTAGTTACGCAATAAATTTCGTAGATGTTTGTTGGTGGAAAATATGGCGGCTTGTTTGCATATTCTTATTGACGACTAAGCACATAAATACAAGGTGCTTTGTAATAGAGTAACGTCGCCAAGTTGTGTCGAAGACGGCCTATTGGCGTCAGAAAATAAATCTTTAATTCTCCTCAACTAATACGAAGTCACCGCCGATAGACGTAACAGGTGTGTAAGGGCTGCGACGCTCGCCCCTGCGTTATGAAACCGGGCAGGTCGACTCGTAACGGTTAGAGCATGGAGCGCTATTGCTGTTTACTCCAATGAGAATACGTCAATGACTATAAGAAATATGAATATCGCTCCAAGGGCTTTTCTTGGTTTTGCGTTTATTGCGGTGCTGGTTATCGCGCTGGGTTTTTTCGCCCTGAACCGCATGACCTTGATTCGCCAGGCCACGGTCGACATGGAGACCAACACCCTGCCAAGCATCACCCTGATAGGCAACGTCAACGAGTACGTATTGCGCCTGAGGATTTTCTCCCTGCGCATGCTGGTTAACCGCGAACCGGAGATGCTTCAGGAGAGCGACCAGCGCGTTGCTGAAATCATTACCCAATTGCAGGCTGTCAAGTCCGCTTATAGTGCACTGCCGTCAGAGGCCGATGAAAAAGCCATCTACCAACAGTTTGATGCGACACTGACTCAGTATATCGGTTTGCTGAATCAGGCGGCGCAACTGTCGCGTGATAACAAGGTTGAAGAAACTCGCGCGATGATCAACACCAGCATGAGACAAACTTCCGACTTGATGACCAAGCAACTCAAAGACCTGGTTGATATCAACAGAGCGAACGCCATTGCGGGCTCTAAACTGGCTGGGCAGCAATACGATGGCGCAACTGTCGCCATTATTGCCGTCGCGGTTATAGCATCATTGATGACAGTGTTACTGGCCTGGTTACTGACGCGCAGTATCGTGGCACCGTTGTCCAGAGCCGTGAATGCTGCTCAGGAGATTGCCGCAGGTAACTTGACCAAGCATATCGAAGTGGATGGCAAGGACGAACCGGCACGCTTGCTCGAAGCGCTGGTGATCATGCAGCAGAACCTGCGTAAAACCATCGAGATGATTTCAGGATCAGCTACCCAATTGGCATCGGCAGCCGAGGAGTTGAGCGCTGTTACCGAAGAGTCGTCGCGTGGTTTGCAACAGCAGAACGATGAAATCGAACAGGCGGCGACCGCCGTGAACGAAATGACGGCGGCTGTTGAGGAGGTTGCGCGCAACGCTGTTTCGACATCCCAGGCTTCTGAGCAGTCCACTGAAACCGCACGTCAGGGCCGGGACAAAGTCGTGCAGACCGTGCAAGCGATTCAGACCATGACCCAGGACGTACAGACCACCTCGACCCTGGTCGAAGGCCTGGCTGAGCAAGGCCGCGATATCGGTAAGGTACTGGACGTTATTCGTTCGATCGCCGAGCAAACCAACCTGTTGGCTTTGAACGCTGCCATTGAGGCTGCGCGGGCAGGGGAAGCGGGCCGTGGCTTTGCTGTGGTGGCTGATGAAGTGCGGGCTTTGGCACATCGCACCGCGCAATCAACACGCGAAATTGAACAGATGGTGGCCGGCATTCAAAGCGGAACAGGCAACGCGGTGCAGTCCATGGCATTGAACACAAGTCGCACGCAAAACACGCTGGAACTGGCCCGCGCCGCCGGAGAAGCGCTGGAGCAGATCACTGAAGCGATTTCCCAGATCAATGAGCGCAACCTGGTGATAGCCAGCGCTTCGGAAGAGCAGGCTCAGGTTTCTCGCGAGGTAGATCGCAATCTGGTGAACATTCGTGATCTGGCCACTCAATCGGCTGCCGGGGCTAATCAAACCAGTGCGGCGAGCCATGAACTGTCGCGACTGGCGGTAGACCTGAACGGGATGGTGGCGCGTTTTGTGATTTGATATAAGGCCGCCCAGTGTTCCTGACACCGCACGTCTTGCGTCAAACGGTGGAACTGTAGAAGCGCACGAGCACCGCGAGGCCGCGATAGCGATGTATCAGACAGTTCGCCATCGCTGCGTCGCAGTGCTCATGAGCTCTTACAAGAAGCATTAATAAAACGCCGATATCAGTGAATAGGGCTAAGAGGCTGGGCGAGTGCGGACAAACGCCGTTCGCTGATGCGCTCCACCGTCTCCATATGTTCCGTCCCCCATACGCAGAGTGCTCCCAGCGCTGTCGCCAGGGATTGGCCGAAAGGTGTCAGGGAATACTCGACCTTTGGCGGGATTTCCTGAAAGTCCATGCGCGAAACGATTTCATCGCGCTCCAGTTCCTTGAGTTGCTGGATCAATACCTTGTCGGTGACACCGCCAATCGCACGTTTCAGTTCCCCGTAGCGGTGAACATTGCGCGTCAAGTTATAGAGAATCAGTGGCTTCCATTTACCGCCAAGCACTGCCAGCGCGGCCTCAAGCCCACATTTATAGGTCTCGTTTGCCATGATTCGGGCGGCTCCATCCCTCACTGAAGGGTACTTACCAAAAGGTGCATACTATTCAAGTTGAAAGCGCAGATCTACAGTTGTGCCTCTTATTTCGAGGACATCATCATGAGCAGGCTCAACGGAAAGATCGCAGTGATTACCGGCGGTAACAGCGGTATAGGCCTGGCCAGTGCCATACGCTTCGCGGCAGAAGGTGCGCAGGTTGTCATCGTCGGGCGTCGGCAAGAGCAGTTGAACGCAGCCTTGCAACAGATTGGACACGACGCGATAGCGATCCAGGCTGACATTTCGAACCTGGACGACCTGGATCGCGTCTACGCCGAAGTCAAAGCCACCAAAGGCCGGATTGACGTACTGTTTGCAAACGCCGGGCTGGGAGATTTCCAACCGCTTGGGGCGATCACCGAGGAGTCGTTCGATCGCACGTTTGGCATCAACGTCAAAGGCACGCTGTTCACTGTGCAGAAGGCGTTGCCACTGATGAGCGCAGGCGGATCGGTCATCCTGACCGGCTCGACAACAGGGACCATGGGCACACCGGCATTCAGCGTATACAGCGCCACCAAGGCTGCACTACGTAATTTCGCCAGAAGCTGGGCGCTGGACCTGAAAGGTACGGGGATTCGCGTCAACGTTATTTCGCCGGGACCGATTTCTACACCGGGACTCGACCTGGCACTGGCACCCACTGGCCAGGCAGAGGCCATTGTTGACGGCATGATTGCGCAATTGCCGGTGGGCCGTATCGGCCAGCCCGAAGACGTTGCGGCAGCGGCTCTGTTCCTGGCGTCGGATGAGAGCAGCTTTATGACGGGAAGCGAGATGTTTGTTGATGGTGGGTTTGCCCAGGTTTGAGGTGAGGAGGGGGGGTATGGATGGAATCTGGCTGTATGGCTGCTTCACCAGTCAGCATCGACGCTGACGCGGGTGACGGTGCCATCTCAGTCAGCAAGCGAGAGAATTCGCCGTGCGCAGGTGTTTTTCGGTCCCCCTGGGCCTGCGCGTGGCAACCCTTGGTCATGTGCTCGCTGAAAAAATTACTTTTCTGAATGTTTCAGATTGACACTGGGGTGCTGCCCTCGATATAAAGCAGATGTTGTACGACGACAGACGAATGTCGTCGACCAGAGCTAAAAATAAAAACAGAGTGTCGTCCATCATGAACCCAGATCGCTTGAATATCTCGCTGATTGCCGACGTTGCCGGCTCAGGTTTTATTGCGCGCCTGCAGGCGCAATCAAGCCCGTCGCTGCCCAACTTTCAGAACACCCGATAACTTCAGCTTTATATCCGACTCCAGCCTGTGGGCGTGGAGGGCGTACACCTGCGCTCTCGAAATGTTGTCGAGAGAACCATCAGCATAATCCAATAATAAAGTGATGCTATGAACGTTAATGAAGCGGTACACGCGCAAAGCGTTAGCCACGCCATAGGCAAATATCGGTGGACGATCTGTGCACTGTTGTTCTTTGCGACAACGGTCAATTATCTGGATCGTCAGGTACTCAGCCTATTGGCGCCGGGCCTTTCAACCCAGTTTGGCTGGAGCAATACGGACTACGCCAACATCGCCTCGGTCTTCCAGTTCGTTTATGCGATTTCCATGCTTTTCGCGGGTCGCTTCGTGGACAAGATCGGCACCAAGGCAGCCTTCATGGTCGCAATCGGTGTGTGGTCGACAGGTGCGGTCATGCATGCCTTTGCAGTGCCGCTGGGAGAGGGGATTGCCTCAATATCCGGCGCGTTAGGCCTTGCAGTTATTCCTGTATCCATCGCAGGGTTCATGCTGGCACGTGCAGTACTGGCGATTGGCGAGTCGGGTAACTTCCCAATTGCGATCAAGGCCACAGCTGAATACTTCCCGAAAAAAGAGCGCTCTTTCGCCACGGGTATTTTCAACTCGGGTGCCAACGTGGGTGCGATTCTGGCCCCGATTTCTGTTCCGTTGATCGCTGCAGCCTGGGGTTGGGAGTCAGCATTCATCGTTATTGGGATGCTGGGTTTCGTCTGGCTCGGTGCCTGGATTTTCCTGTATGAAAAGCCGGAGAATCAGGCCCGACTGACCCCTGAGGAATTGGCCTATATCCGCGGTGATGAGGCTGTATCGGTAAACACCGGCGATGCAGCGGCTGCAGGAGGCAAAAAAGTATCGTGGTTCAAGTTGCTGACCTACCGCCAAACCTGGGCGTTCGCCTTCGGCAAGTTCATGACTGATGGCGTGTGGTGGTTCTTCCTGTTCTGGTTGCCGACATACCTGGGCGCACAGTACGGAATGAAGGGCCAGGCCATTGTGTTGCCGTTGGCCGTGCTCTACAGCATGACCATGGTGGGCAGTATTGGAGGAGGCTGGTTTCCAAGCTATTTCATGTCCCGCGGCGATAAACCATACGACGGCCGCATGAAAGCAATGTTCGTGATCGCGCTTTTCCCGTTACTCGTGTTGCTGGCGCAGCCGCTGGGCTATATCAGCTTCTGGATACCCGTCTTGCTCATCGGTATAGGCGCATCGGCGCACCAGGCCTGGTCGTGCAATATCTTCACCACGGTATCTGACATGTTCCCCCAGAAATCCATTGCTTCGGTGGTGGGTATCGGCGGCATGGCCGGTGGGTTAGGTGGCGTAGTCATGACCAAAATTGGCGGATGGGTTTTTGATTATTACAAGGCCATCAACGATATCCACACGGGTTACATGATCATGTTTTCTATCTGTGCACTGGCCTATCTGGTGGCTTGGAGTGTGATGAAGGCATTGGTGCCACGGCATAAAGAAATCACTGATCTGTAAACGGTGAGCGATTTGCAGGTCGGTGGGCTTGCGTTCATTGACCTGCAATCTGCTGTTGATTTTTATACCATCAGGGCGCAGGGCCTTGTCCGTAAGGGGCCCTGATAGCGTTGACCGATTCCAGTTTACTTCCTGTCTTTGACAGCCATGGCTGTTTCTCCCGAATCCGATCGCAAGTTATGCACCTCCTTGGAGCGAAACGCTGCTTAGTGGTGCGCATTAATAGCGTAGGCGCTATATATATGCCTTTTTTTGACCGCTGCAGTTCAGCTTTAGCAAAGCGCGAGCCAGGTTGATTACTTAGCCTTACGCAACGAAAGCGGATTGGATCTGAGTTTTTAACAGGCTCATGAGATGTCCGGAAATATTCCAGCAGGGGCTTTCCATAGAAAATAAATAGTGCATACACTGTAAGTGCGTTCCGATTCCGCTTTTGTAGATCGTCCATCGAGTGTCTCCAGTGGTAGCGATATTGCTGGGCCCACTGATATCTCTCGCCCAAAAACGGTCACTTACATGAAAAAATCTATTTCCAGCACAGCTGCGGTTGTGGTTGCTTCTTGCTACATGAGTGCCTGCAGCAACAGCATTGCGACCGCGCCCCATGTCATCCAGCCTGTGCTCAAGACTGTCTCCAGTCCGCTGTTGCATCAGGACGGCCAGACCTTCAAGGACCTTGATCACAATGGTGTGCTCGATGCTTATGAAGACTGGCGACTGACACCTGAAGCACGTACCAGCGACCTGGTACAGCGCATGACCCTGGAAGAAAAGATCGGCTTGATGATGCATAGCACCGCACCCTACGTAGCAACCGGTGCAGACGCCGGTTACAACCTTGCAAAGCTGTCCCCACTGATTGGTGACAAGCACATCAACCATTTCATTTCGCGCCTCAGTATCACTCCGGTCGAGATGGTCAGCAGCTATAACCAGTTACAGGGCCTGGCAGAAAAAACTCGCCTTGGCATCCCCATCAGCTTTAGCACCGATCCGCGTAATCACTTTCAGTACACCCTCGGTGCGAGTGTCAGCTCCGGCAGCTTCTCCCAGTGGCCGGAGACACTAGGGCTTGCTGCGACAGGCGACGAAAAACTGGTGGAGCGATTCGGCGACGTTGCACGGCAGGAATACCGCGCCATGGGCATTCAGATTGCCTTGTCGCCACAAGCAGACTTGGCCACGGAGCCGCGCTGGTCACGCATCAATGGCACCTTTGGTGAGGATGTCGGCTTGGTCAGCAAGATGACGGCGGCGTACATCGTCGGCTTTCAGCACGGGACCCGTGGTCTGCAACCGGATGGCGTCGCGGCAACCGTCAAGCATTGGGCTGGTTATGGCGCGGCGCACAAAGGTTTTGATGCCATGAATGCCTATGGCCGAGATCTGGCCTATAGCGCTGAGGACTTCAAGACGCAACTGAGTCCATTCAAAGCGGCATTCGCTGTGAACGCGGCAGAGACCATTCCTACCTATGGCGTGCCGCCTGAAGGAGTTACCGTCAATGGCAAGCCTTTGGAGCGGGTCGGAGCAAGTTTCAGCAAGCAAATGCTGACCGATTTGCTTCGCAACGAATATGGTTTCAAGGGCATCATCCTCACCGACTGGCTGATTACCAACAGTTGCACAGACGAATGTCTGACCGGGAGTAAACCAGGCGAGGATCCGAACAAGGCCTATCCCAAATATGGAATGCCATGGGGCGTTGAGGGGCTAACCGAAAAACAACGCTTCATCAAAGCGGTGGACGCTGGCGTCGATCAGTTTGGCGGCACGTTTAATACCGAGCCGCTCATCGAAGCAGTGAAGGAGGGCGCTCTTGCCGAGGCCCGGATCGACGAGTCAGTGTCACGATTGCTACTGCAGAAATTCCAGCTTGGCCTGTTCGAAACGCCTTATGCGGACGCCACAGAAGCCGAACGTGTTGTCGGTAATGCGCAATTCAAGGAAGAAGGACTCGAAGCACAACGTCGTTCGTTGGTCATGCTGCAGAACAAGCAAAACGTGCTTCCGCTCAAACCAGGCGCTAAGGTCTATCTGGTCGGAGTTTCGAATACTCAGGCTCAGCAGCACGGCTTGACCGTGGTATCCGCTCCGGAAGACGCCGATGTGGCGCTGGTTCGTATGAGCGCGCCGTTCGAGACCCATGCGACCTATGCGTTTGGATCGGGGCTGCACGAAGGCGATCTGGACTTCAAACAGGATAACGCCGAGTACAAAGAGCTATTGAAAATCAGTGCAAAGGTGCCCGTCGTCACGACCGTTTACCTGGATCGACCAGCTGTCCTGAGTAACGTCGCAAAGGCCAGTCATGCGCTCGTTGCAAACTTTGGGGTGAGCGATCAGGCGCTGCTTGATGTGTTGACGGGTAAGCACTCGCCAGAAGGCAAGCTGCCATTCGAGTTACCGTCGTCAATGGCCGCCGTCGAGGCACAGCAATCAGGCAAGGCGGCCGATAGCAACTCACCTTTGTATCCTGTTCATTTCGGTTTGAAGTATTAAACGGCCGCGCTGCAACAATGTGGCTGTGTTCGCGTAAGGGATAACCGGCTGACGGTCTGTGGCCTCTGGAGCGAGGCTGTGGACCAGACGCCGGTTGATTCGTGTATTAGCAGAAGCACCGCAGTAAGAATATCGATTCGTACGCATAACTTATCTTATGGCGATTAATTTATGCGGCGGTTGTCGTAACCTACAGCCTTTAATAGCCCAACAGGTGGGGATTGCCAGGATGTCAATTTATCTAGCTGCTGAAAACGAACTTAAAGTAGGCCAGGCTTTGGTGCTGGAGGCACCCGCAGCAGATGGCTCTTTCGTCGTGGTTTTTGAAGATGATGGGGACACAGGTTATTTCTACGCACTGGATACTTCGGCTGGCGACAACCCGATTCGCGACGCGTTGCATATCTACAACGTCGCTGATGTTTCTGACGGCCACAAGCCATCGGTCGTCAAAATCGGCTGGTCGATCGATCACAGCAAGGCGGTGCTCCTGATTAATGATTACCCCCATGCGGTGTTTGATTTCGCCGCCAAGCAGGGATATTGCAGATCAGGTTTTCCACCACAGATGGGCGAAGGCTGGTCCGAGAGCGGGCATGAATGGGATGAGAGCGTGCTCGATCTGTTTGCTTGAAACCAAACAGCGAGAAAAGAAAGCACTCCGACCAGAATACATGTAGGTACGCATATTTCGACGTTTCGCTTTTTCACAGATGCTTACGGTGAGGTCGAAACGTCTTTCAAAGATCAGCAGAAGCACCGCAGTAGGAAAACCTGTAGGTACGCATAATGTATATTATGTTAAATTAGGTATCTGCTGTCGCCATTGTTGCATCACAGTCGACTGTGAACCGTGACTCCAGCAGTCGCCGGTTACAGATAACTGGAATCCCCCTTCCAGTGATTATTGAGAGGTGAAGTCGCGAAAAGTCTTGGGGTGCCTGGTTTCACCACGTCGAATCAAAGATCGCTGGAAAGCTACAGTCAGGCAGTGACGCAGACAGTTCCTTTCTGAGCTATTCCTGGCAAGGGTCAACTGACGTTTTGTAATCAGAGATTGAGGGCGTGCACCGTTGTGATCAGCCAGCGATACGTCTAACGGGCTCTCTATCATTGCCGCTCTGCAGTGCAAGGTCGAGAAATCTACTTTGCCTGGCGGAGCGCTCCAAAGGATCTCCCGAGCTTGAGTATAGACGTCGCTCAACTCACGCCGTTTGCACCGAATGACGTTCGGGGTTCCGAGACGGATCACTTCCAGGCGCTTATCGTGGATTCTTATAGGCCCGAGATCTAAGATTCGAGAATACGCGGAAGGCTTAGGTATTCGCAGATGACAATGCCCCATGACCGTACCAGAAGCGTTATTCAGATTCGTGCATCTACAAAGCTAAGTGAAAAACTCTGATTTGCGATCTGATATCTCTAAATAGGCGTTTCGATGGCTTCGCCACTCCCCTACTTCGGAAGACGTACTCGATTCGGGGGCAGTATTGCGGAATTGTAAGCAGTGCAGATCCCGCCAATCCGACGCGGGAAGCCGTCATGTCAGTGAAATCCCCCAATTTTCTCGTCGAGCGTGGTTTTCAAGCAGGATCCAGCACTCAAACCCAAAGGGTCTGAATGATTCATGCGGTTTTTGAAATCCATGCGTTTCGGGAGGGTATGATCCATCCATGCAATATCCGATAACTGTCAGACCCGGATATTGCATAAGGCTACTTTCTATAGGATCATTGGTACCCATTCCTATAAACCCGCTAAGTCAACCTATGTCCGTTCCGACAATGCCGCATCCCCTTTTTGAAACCTATGCGCGCTTCGGAGAACTGAACTTTAGCTCGCTCAAGGCAGAGCTGCCGTGTGTCACCCACTACCTAATGGCGTTCCCCGTAGAACTCCAAGCTGTCGAAGGCTATCGGGCTGTCCGCAGTTTTTTGAAATCCTACGCGGGAAATGAGTCCACCTTCAATTCCTATAGGACTCATGTTGAGCGATTACTCCTGTGGGCACTCATTAAATCGAGGGTTCCACTACTGGAGATGCGCCGTACACATGCGGAAGAATTTCTGGAGTTCTGCCTGGCGCCTGATCCCGCGTGGGTAAAGCCGATAGTCAAATCCAGATTCGTACGAGTAGGCAGCCGCAAAAAACTCGCTTCTGATACCTATAGCGTCAACCCAGACTGGAGTCCTTTCAGTCAGTCTGTTTCCAAGGAGGAGCGGAAGCGCGCCAAAGAAGAGAATCGCCCTCTCCTTCAGGAACACTACAAACCGGCACAAGGCTCGATCGCGCAAATATTCGCCGTCTGCGGCAGTTTTTTTCAACATGCCATTGATGAGGGTTTCTGTGAGCACAACCCGTTCAGAGCGGTGAAACAGAAGAGCAAGTACAAGCAGCGAACAACGGGCGAGCATGAGAGCCGTATCCTGACCTCGCTGCAGTGGGACTTTGTTCTGGAGACGGCTGAGCAACTGGCTACGCAGAACCCTAAGTACGAAAGAACCCTGTTCATCGTGGCGACTATTTTCGCTATGTACCTGCGTGTTTCCGACTTGGTTGGGAGGGAAAACTGGACGCCAAGCATGGGGGATCTACGCAAGGACGGTGCCGGCAACTGGTGGTACCACGTGGTTGGTAAAGGTAACAAAGCCGGCAAAATCAGCGTGCGGGATGATTACGTGGAGAATTACCTAAAACGTTGGCGCATATATCAAGGCCTGTCTCCCCTACCCGGCTTCAGAGAAACCAGTCCCTTAATTGCAACCCAGCGCGGACGCGCCGGTTTGTCAGATCGGCATGTCAGGTTGCTGCTGCAAGAGGTATTTGACCGCGCTCTAGAGCGTATGCAGGCAGAAAATTGGGCTGACGAGGACGTCAGTCGGCTACGTGCGGCTTCACTCCACTGGTTACGTCACACTTCGGCAACTTTCGATGCTCCATATCGAGATATGAAGGATCTTCAGGTTGATCTTCGTCATAACAGCCTAAGCACTACACAAAATGTGTACTACAACTCCGAGGATGAAAAAAGAGCTTACTCCATCAAACGTCTCCCAATGAAGGAGCGCAGTTAATAAACTATGCATGCATCGCTAGGCGGTTCTCTAAAAAATTCTAGGTTGTAGTATTGCGGTAAAGGTTGCTTTATTTAACTAGTAGCCTCGCAAAACTGCGGTTTTTAGTATTCCATGCACAGCAGTCGCCACTGTCGCATAACGTGCTGTCTTCCTTGCGGTGCAGCAATGAACTCCGCTTTCGTAGTCGGATAGCCTATATATTCACCGTTCTCGAAGCACTCTGGAGGTAAGCTCGCTATGTCCTGCTCCGATGCATCGTCCATACCTAAATTATTGCGCACATGTCCCAAGGTGTAGCGAGGCCAAACGTGTGGCAGCGTTGCAGCGACACTCCTTACGACTTCGGAACAGGGTTATGAAAACCTAATAAATTTCTCATGTTGCCTTAAGGCGGCTTTATACTTAATAGGGTTCACATTTTCTAAGATGATCACGCCTTTGCTTCCCAGCTTTTTAGCCAACGCCGTTATTGAACAATCCAAACCTAAATCTCTTTTTACTCCAAGCACATCAGACGCTTGAGGTTTTATTTCTGCAACTGAAACTATATCACCCAGTTCGCTGCCTACGCTTTCATCGCTTATCACATGTTCAGCAAGCTTTTCAATAGATTCAAAAATTTCAGCATTTTCAATGAACGGATCTCCAGAATCCAAAAAATAAAACTGCTTCGAACCTTCCTTCGGTATCAATATTAGTTTCCCTCCGGAGTCATCACCTATCAATACGTGGTTAGGAAAGTTTTTATCTGCCTCATATGTCTTGTTGCGCTCTGTAATTTGGTCGGTAGCATATATTAAGATTCGATCTGCAATCATTGCGCCATTGCACTCAGACCAAAATGGTCTCAGCCAATGACGGGAAGACACTCCTAATTCTTTACACGTAGAATCCACTTCATCTGCATTCGCAGGAGGACTCTTTTCAGTAAAATTCACCACTATTCGAACGCTCCTGGAGAATCAAAATATTTGCATGATCTACTTTTAGTTTTCTTTATAAGGGATAGATCTCACGCAGGTACCTGCATAACGATTCAACGTTAAATCATCCCGAACAACTTCACCAGCAGCAGTGTGAGATGGGGTACCCGTAGCGTAGGGACGGCAGTTTCCTCCCACCCCGCTCAGGTCCGTGCACGCGGCTTTCCCGCATACGGCTCCAGTCTTGGGTTCGTAACGGGAAGCGATCCTTGGCTATCTCGGGATAGATTGGACGATCAACTCGGCCTTGGTACCTGACGCTATTCCGGAGTTCACAAGCTGTCGCAAGCACATCAGAGTCAGATGTTCACGACCAAACAGCAACGCTGCTCATTTTTTCACTGAACGGAAACATTCACTTTCACAAGTATTTTCCCCTCCCCATAGGTATGCTCCGCGTTTATTACCGATCACTGATACCGGGATGCCAACCCAAGTCTCTGCTGCACAACCGCAGGATATGGAGCCGTATCCTCTCAAGGACGTTGAACACAATGAGTACCCCCGCGCTGGACATCAGCAGCCTGACGCCACTGCCGTACCACCAGCGTGTGGTCGACTATCTGAAAGCCCATGAGCCTGTCGTGTGGGAATGGGCCTCGTCCTTGGGCGTCCAGCAGGAGCATGCCCAGGATGTGCGAGCTCAATTGCTGCGCGACACCTATCGCCTGAGCCCCGAGACCCATCCGCAGGCCTATCAAGCCTGTGAAAAGGCGTTGCAGTGTTTGCAGATCAAGGCACCTGCAACCCTTTATCAGGCTGGCGACGGTGCGATGAATGCGAGCCTGTATTACCTGGCCGGCGAAGTGCATGTGGTGTTTTACGGCCCGATTCTTGAACGCCTTGATGCTCAGGAGTTGCTGGCATTGCTCGGGCATGAGCTGGCTCATTACCGCTTATGGTCAGAGCACAGTAGCGACTTTTTAACTGCCGAGCGGATTCTCAATCATGCCATGGCCGATGTGAATACGCCGGCCAGCCTGGAACAGACCGCACGTCTATATAGCCTTCACACTGAAATCTATGCCGACCGCGGTGCCGCCTTGGTTGCCAGTGGTCCAGAAGCGTCGATTACATCGCTGGTGAAGATTCACACCGGGATTGTCAGCGTTGATGCTGCCAGCTACCTGACGCAGGCCCGCGAGCTGGATGGCAAGGATGCACAGTTATCCCAGGCCATTTCCCATCCGGAGACGTTTCTACGCGCTCAAGCAGTGGACAGCTGGTGGCAACAACTCCCGGATACGGATAACTGGCTGGATCGCCGGTTGCGCGGGCCGTTGTCGCTCAATCGCCTGGACGTGACCGATCAGGTCGAGCTGACCGCCCTCACCCGCAGCTTTATTGCCCATTTCATCAGCACGTCCGTGTTGCAATCGGAGGTTGTGCTCAATCAGGTGCGCGGTTTCTTTCCCGACTGGAGTGACAACGAAACGCCACTCGACCTAGCGACGCTGAATGCCGAGCGTATCGACACAAGCATCCATGAATACCTGCACTTCATCATGCTCGACCTGAGCCTGGTGGACCGCGACCTGCGGGATGAAGCCCTCCTGCACGCCGCGCGCACCGCCAGGAAACTCGGCAGCGCCGATGACTTTATCAAAGTGCTTAAGCGCGATATCAAATTACCAAAACGTGAGCTCGACCCGATCGTTCGTACGCTCAAAGCGGAGGTCGACACATGGACTCAGTAATCCAACCCGTCACATTCACTCAATTACTGAGTAGCCACGATGGCGCTGCCGTGCCCATCGACGATGTGTTGTTCCTGGCACTACCGCTGTTACGCCAGGTGGCGCAACTGCATGAACTGGGACGTGTCGCCCAGCTCAGTTATCTCGATGTGATGCAGGGGCCGGAACGCACGCTGCAACTGCGCAATCCCGAGGGTGTCCCTCCGCGACTTGCGCTGGAAGCGATCAAGCAGGTGCAACCCAATCCGGAATCGGCGCTTAACATCGTCGGCAAAGTCCGCCTGATTCGGGATTCGGAAAGCGGCGTGGCCATTACCGACCTGCAAGTCCAGGAAGATCTGCATCAACCCATCGACCACCCGGTGTTCCTCCCGGAACTGCACAGTTGGGAACATCGGCTCGGGCACCACGATGAGATCACCGACATCTTCCAGCTCGGCCAGTTGCTGGCGTGCCTGGCGTGCGGGCTGGATTTCGCCGATATCAATGATCTCAAGACGTTTGCCCGGAACCGTCGCAATCTGTTCCAGCTCAATGGCCGGCTCAACCCGGTCCTGGCCAACCTGATCGTCGAGATGACTGAGCTCAACCGCCATGAGCGCGCCACTGATGTCGGCTCGTTGGCACGCCGCCTGGAGTCCTGGCGCGAACAGCCGGCCAGCCTGGATGTCGAGCGCGTGTTGGCGCAGGCAGAAGGTCCGGCTTCGCGGCGCACGGTGGTGCTGGAACATCTGCGCAACCGGTTGTTTGACCTTTCTCGCCGTAATCGCCTGCTGTATTTCCGGCCGACCCAGGCCAACGTCAACTTTACCGTGGCCAGTGTTCCGTTGGTGATGCGTATTGAAAGTATCCGGCCCGAAGCGCTGTGTACTTGGCAGCCCACCGTCGGCGGATTCTCCGAACAAGTGCTGAGCGGTAAACCTGTCGGCCTGCAGCAATGGCTACGGTTCGAAGACCAGAGCTGGCTGCAGGCGTCGCTGGAGCGCATCATCCAGGAAACCCGCCGCGACCGGGCCGAATTCGGCTTCAGTAACCTTCGCCTGGTGGTGGCGTTCATGCGCTGGCACAACCTCAAGGACACGCCGGAAGAACGCATCGTGACCCCGTTGCTGTGGCTGCCGGTCGAATTGAGTCGCAAAAAAGGGGTACGTGACCAGTTCGTGTTGCAGTGTGACGAAACCGAGGCCGAATTCAACCCGGTACTGCGTCATCAATTGCGTCAGCTCTACGACATCCAGTTGCCGGAAACCGTCGACCTGCAAAAGACTTCGCTGGAAGACATCCACGCCGATATTGCGCGCCAGATCAAAGTGACCGAGCCCGGCGTCGAGTTACGCCTGCAAAGCAAACCGCAAATCGAACTGATCCACCAAAAAGCCGTGCAGCATCTGCACCACTTCCAGCGCCGTCGTGCCCGCCAGCGCATGTCGACGCCTTTGGTGAAGCCGGACTTCAGCTACGACCGCGAAGATTTTCGACCGCTGGGCCTGCAGTTGTTCCAGCAGAAGGTGCTACCCAGCGAGTTGCCCCTACGCCTGGCCGTAGGTGCCAAACCCGTTCTGCGCAACCAACACCCTCAGATGGTCGCCAGCAGCGCGGAAAACAGCACCTTCGCCATGCCCGAAAACCAAGGGCATCGCTACGCCTGGGACATAGACCTGACCCAGGTGACACTGGCCAACTTCAATTATCGCAAGATGTCGCTGGTGCGTGACTATGCACAGTTGATCGACGAACCAGCGCAGAACGAAGCGTTTGACCGCATGTTCTCCATAGAGCCACGGGACGTCGAGGTCCAGGGCCCCGACCCTATCCCGTTGCCCGAACAATGGAACGTGGTGGCGGGCGACGCCACGCAGAATGCTGCCGTCAGTCTGGCCCGTACCGGGCGTAACTTTATCATTCAGGGACCGCCAGGCACCGGTAAATCCCAGACCATCACTAACCTGATCGCGGACTACGCCGGTCGCGGCCTGCGAGTGCTGTTTGTCTGTGAAAAACGTGCAGCGCTGGACGTGGTGTTCCATCGCCTTCAACAAAGTGAACTGGGTGAGTTGTGCTGCCTGATCCACGATTCCCAGACCGACAAGAAGGCCTTCGTGGGCAACTTGCGCGAGTGCTATGAGCGCTGGATCGCCGGTGATGCGCAGTCGTCGCAGTTGCAAGCACGGCGCGACACGTTACTGTCTGACCTGAGCCAACAGTTGGGCTTGATAGAGCGGTTTGAACAGGCAATGCGTGGGTTGTCGGAGCCTTTGGCATGCTCGGTACGCGAGTTGGTACGTCATTTGATCGAACTGCCGCCCGTTGCTGCCAAACTGCCCCCCGAAGCCTTGGAACGTTTACCCGAGTGGCGTCATTGGCAAGCACAAAGCGAGCTGACCGGTCGCGTGTATCAGGCGATGATAGAACGTTTCGGCCTCGACAGCTTCGCACGTCATCCTTTCAGCCATTTGGCCTCAAGTCTGATTACCCACGAACATGCGTACGGCCAACTCAAGGCATTCCTGGATGAAGCCAGCGGGCTGATGGACAGCGTTGAGCAATTCCTGGAGTCCTCGTCGAGCCTGTTGTCCGGGGACACCCGCTTGGCGGATGCGTGCGTGCTGACCCTGGCCGCCGAACAATTGACCAGCGCCAACCTGGCAACGCACCTCGACCTGCTGGAACCGGGCTCATCCGGCGCCCAAGCACTGCACGCCGAGCAGGCGGCGTTGCAAGCACTCGCCGTACAGCAACACAACGCTCGTGAAGCCACCCACCACTGGCGTGAAAAACTCGCACCCCAGGACACCCAGGCTGCCATCGATCTGGTAAAGCGGCTGGAAGGCTCGCTGCTGCGTTGGCTGCAACCCGCCTGGTGGCGGCTGCGCGGTGAATTGCAACGACGCTACGACTTCAGTCAGCACGCGATTCGACCCAGCTTCCGGAGCGTGCTAGACAATCTGGCCGGCGAGCATCGCGCCACTACCGAGCTGCACGCCGAGCAACAACGTTTGCAAGACAGCTATGGCATCCCGGATATCGATCTGTTCGTGCACAATCTGCAAGCCTTGCTCCAGCAACTGAGCGCATCACCGTTGTTGCGCCAATGGGTTGAGGGCCTGCGCGGCAATAAGGACGCCCTGTCCGGTGTACGCCAGGAAGCCAGCCTGCGCCAGCCGTTAGCGCGCTTGACCGAACTGGTCGCGCAACATTGTGTGTTCGGCCCGGCGCTTAGCCTGAGCGAATTGGCCGAGTACCTGCGCGATCTGCGTGAAGAACTCGACGAACTGCCAGATACCCTGCCCCTGCTCAATGAGCTGCACCAGGCCGATCCTGTCTGTCTGGCGGTTGTGCAACAGTACGCCTTGGCGCAACGCGCACTGGACGGTTTGATTGCCCAGGAAAACCTGACCCGCCTGTACCGCGCCAATCCGCAGCTGGCGCGCTTCGACGGCCCGGCCTTGGGTTTGGCCGCGCGCCGGGTCAGCCAGGCTGAATGCAACCTGCTCAAAAGCAATGCCCACGTGCTTGGCGCCACGTTGCACCAGCGTTTTCTGGAGCATGTGAAGCAATCGGCGATGTCGGTGACTCAACTCGACGCCCAGGCCCGTGAGTTCAAGAAATCCTACTCAAAAGGCCGCCGTGAGCTGGAACATGAGCTGGGCAAGACCATGCGCTATCGCTCCATTCGCGAAATGGCGAGTGGCGACAGTGGCCGCGTGATCAACGACCTCAAGCCTATCTGGTTGATGAGCCCGCTGTCGGTGTCCGACACTTTGCCGTTGACACCGGACCTGTTTGACGTGGTGATTTTCGACGAAGCCAGTCAGATCCCCAGCGAAGAAGCCGTGCCTGCACTGAGCCGTGCGCAGCAGGTGATTGTGGTCGGTGATGAGATGCAATTACCACCGACCAACTTCTTCTCCAGCGCCGGCGACAAGGACGATAACGAACTGATTGCCATGGAGGATGGAGAACAGATCGCAATCAACCTTGATGCCGACAGCCTGCTGAGCCAGGCCGCACGAAACTTGCCGGCAACCCTCCTGGCCTGGCACTACCGCAGTCGTCACGAAGCCTTGATCAGCTTTTCCAACGCGGCGTTCTATGAAGGGCGGTTGATCACCATTCCCGACCGTCGTATCGAGCGCCCTGCCCCGGCCCAACCCCCGCTGGACTCCACGGACGCCCAGGCAGTCATCCGGGGCGCCGACACGCTGCTCGACAGCCCTATCAGCTTCTTGAAGATGAGCGACGGTGTCTACCTAAGCCGCAGCAACCTGGCCGAAGCCGGTTATATCGCCAACCTGGTACGTGAGCTGCTGCAACGCGAGACGGGTCTGAGCCTGGGTATCGTGGCCTTTTCCGAGGCCCAGCAAGGCGCCATCGAGCAGGCCCTGGAAGACCTGGCCAGCGGCGACTCGGCCTTTGCCACGCGGCTTGAGCGCGAATACGTGCGTGAAGATGCCGGACAATTCAATGGTCTGTTCGTCAAGAACCTGGAGAACGTCCAGGGGGATGAGCGTGATGTGATCATCTTGAGCATCTGCTACGCGCCAGGACCGAACGGCAAGATGCTGATGAACTTTGGCCCAATCAACCAGCGTGGTGGGGAAAAACGCCTTAATGTGATCTTCAGTCGCGCCCGCAAGCGCATGGCGATTGTCTCCAGCATTGAGTCCGAAGCCATCACCAACACCCACAACGATGGTGCCGCCGCACTGCGTGCGTTTCTGCAGTTCGCCCAAGCCAGTGCCAGCGGGGATGCGCCGCGCTCTCAGGGCATCCTCGCAAACCTCAATCCAGGCGCCAAGCAGTCCTTTGCCGTCAGCCTGCCCAAGGACCACCTGCGCGGCGCCCTCGCTGCCGCGTTGCGAAAACGCGGGCATTCGGTTCAGGAGTATGTAGGACGTTCGCAGTTCCGTTGCGACCTCGCGATCAGCGACGGCAGTGGTGAACACTTCAACCTAGGCGTACTGCTGGACAGTGATTCGGCGGCCGCCGCTGACGTACGTGAGCGCTACATTTTCCGTCCGACGGTACTGCGCAGCTTCGGTTGGAAGATTATCGACGTGCTCAGTAATGACTGGCTGCGCGACCAGGAAGAGGTACTGAATCGAATCGAAGCGTTACTAAGAGGCGAGGAAGCCGCCGGACTTCCAGAACTGGAGCAGTTAGAGGAACCCATCGAGGTCCAAGCCGAGCCACCAGTCACCTCTGAAGCGACTCCCTTGATGCGCGAGTTCACCTTTGGCGAAGGCAATTCCAACAAGTTCTGGCGTATCGGCGTCACCGAGGCTGAGGTAGTGGTGAATTTCGGCCGTATCGGCACCAAGGGCCAGACATTGATCAAGTCCCTCGACAGTCCCGAACGCGCTTTGCGTGAAGCGGAAAAGCTGATCGCAGAGAAACTGCGCAAAGGGTATCAAGAGCAGGCAGGTTCAATCACCACGGGGGGAGCTCAGTCGGTCCAGCATGAATGAGTCAAGCGCGTCCAATCTGAACGCGCTGCCGCGGCCTGAAGAAAGACTCGGTCCCATAGAGACCGGTCTCTCATGGACATCAATTTGTAAACGTTCGGCTCCACAACTTGAGCAAGGCGACAGGCATAGAGATATAAACCGCTACCGCCAATGCGAATCCGTTTTAGGTTGAACCTCTGTTGCCTGGAGGACTCCCAAACCTAAATCCAGGAGAAAACTATGACCCAGACAGCTTTGGTTGTGGGCGCCAGCGGCATTGTCGGCAGCGCCATCACGCAGTTACTGATTGACAACAACTGGCAGGTCGCCGCGTTATCGAGGAACCCGTCGCAAGTGCAAGGCGTGATCCCTGTCGCGGCAGATCTTCAGGATCCTGCTTCGCTGGAACACGCGCTGGCGGATTTGAAGCCTACTCATGTGTTCATTACCACATGGTCGCGGCAAGCCACGGAAGCAGAGAACATTCGCGTTAATGCCGCCATGGTACGCAACGTACTGGCCGCGATTCGCCCAGCAAAGAGCGTTAAGCACGTAGCACTGGTTACCGGGCTGAAACACTACCTCGGCCCATTCGAAGCGTATGGGAAAGGTAGCCTTCCGCAAACACCGTTCCGCGAGGAGCAGGGTCGGCTGGATGTGGAAAATTTCTACTACGCTCAAGAAGACGAACTCTTTGCCGCGGCAGAGAAGGACGGCTTCACGTGGAGTGTTCATCGACCGCACACCGTCACCGGGGTTGCCGTAGGCAATGCGATGAACATGGCAACCACCCTTGCCGTCTATGCCTCGATTTGCAAAAAAACCAATCGCCCTTTTGTGTTTCCCGGATCAAGAGTTCAGTGGGACAGCCTCACGGATATGACGGATGCACGGCAGTTGGCGAAGCAACAACTGTGGGCGGCCACTACGTCGGCTGCGGCCAATCAGGCATTTAATATCACTAATGGCGATGTGTTCCGCTGGAAATGGATGTGGAGCAGGATCGCCGAATACTTCGACTTGTCTGCTGCCGATTATCCCGCTTCACTTTCTCCCCTTGAGGAGCAGATGGCTGATGACCAGGCCGTGTGGACGCAATTAGTCGCCGAGCACGACCTGAAGGAATCCGATATTGGTCGCCTGATATCCCCATGGCATACCGATGCGGACCTTGGTCGTCCCATCGAAGTTGTAACGGACATGTCGAAAAGCCGTGCATTGGGTTTCACCGCTCACCAGGCAAGTGATCAAGCATTTTTTGACGTGTTCGACAAACTACGCGAGATGCGTTTGATACCTTAGGGTGTTTCAAAGCGCATAGGCTCAGATGATTCTGCTGCTTTCTATATGGAAGGTCACCTCAAGCGTGCACAGGGAAGTCCGCTTGAGGAACGGTCGCTTTCAAATATCGCCTCTCGCATGCCTCGGCGGTGCTCGTGATCGATAGCGTTAATTGATGCTTAACCAGTAGCGCAACTCGATGGGCATGACTCGTACGAATGCGCACATCGGCTAGCCAACAGAGGTAAGTCATTCAGATCTTGCCCGACTCAGTGGCACCACCGTCGGGAGCCGACTACGGCGTGAAAAACAATTGCCCTCCTGCGAGGCAGCCAAACGCCATGGATCTCGCAAAAGTTCTGGTACCTATTCACCGGGCTTTTGCTGCGCACGGAGCTCATTCCACGTAGCGGAGCCACAGATACGTGCGACCGCAGACTGCCTGTGCAACTGCGGAAGTGCGTGCTTTCAGGTCTTCTTGGCTAGTGTTGTAGAGCGTACAAAAGTCTTTGGCTACGATGTTAGCAAGGGCGGCATCAGGCGGCTCAGCGCGGATGAAGCCGATGTAAGAAGCACCTACACCCATCAACTCATAGCCATCCGCTTCGGAGAGATGGCGCGCAACCGCAAAGTTTTTCGCAGGGTCCAGGTCTGAAGTGAAATAGCCATTCGGAAAAGCCGCGAGTGCGTAGAAGGACTGCTGAACGGGAACCAGGAGAGCTGAAAGGGGTTGCTCTAGAAGAGAGACAGGATTGTCCTGGTAACAGATCCACTCTTGAAGGGCCGGCTCGTCAAGCGTCAAACCATGAGCGCAAGCGTCTTCGAATGACGTGGCTGCAACCAGCTTTGTGAAATTGCGCAAACAGATTGCGAACTCCGCTTTCGTAGTCGGATAGCCAATATATTCACCGTTCTCGAAGCACTCTGGAGGTAAGCCCGCTATGTCCTGCTCCGATGCATCGTCCATCCCTAAATTGTTGCGCACATGTCCCGAGGTGTAGCGGGCCTGGTGCAGATCATCGAGCGAGAACAAAGGTTTAAAACCCGGGTGCAACTCTTCAATCTTACGACGAGCTTCGGCCAGATCGTCAAAGCTGGTAACCCCGTCCACACCGTACTCATCGCATGTACCTAAAGACGGGTTGTCACGCATGCCATTGCCGCGAAATTCGAGATCCATAAAAGGTGACCTGCTCCATGTCGCTACTGAATTGAATGAGTAATTCTATGCGTTCTAAGATCATCATATGAAGAGCTGCTTGAAGACGACAATAGAACCTGGTTTGACTACCCTGCCGCATGCGATACACACTGAGCAATTCGCCCCCCCCGAGGTAATGTTGATGCCTGTAGACCTTGATGAACTGTTGGAACGTGTTCACGACGAACAATCGTTTTTAGCCTTCATTGAGGCGCTTGGTACTGACTTTGCCCAAGAGCGTAAATTGAATACCACACGCTCCCCCTACGAAGCTGGAGCATACGGCTGGGAAAACGGCACCATCGATTCGTTTCTAGAATCAGCTTCCGCTTGGGCAATCGACAGTAATAAGTGCTCGCCCCGAACTGTAGCGGGATCAAACGTGTGGCAGCGTTGCGCAGCGATTTTGCTGGCTGGTAAGTTTTATGAATGAGTACATAACGTCTTTGGGCAATGCACCACCAAGAGCCTCTTTTTCATAGCTGTCGTCACTGATCTGGCTGTCAAACTGATCGTTTTTTGCTGTCTAACAGCAAGCTTTCGCTGAGCGCGCTTTCCAAGGTTACACTGGCGCTTACATCTGACATATTTTATCGAAGAGTAGCTTCCTCTTAAGCGAGGTAGCGTCAAGATAAACTTTTAAAATCATCATGCTCCAAGCGTTAAAATTAAGAAGCTTATGAAAATCTAATAAGTTTTTCATATTGTTTTAAGGCGGATTTATACTTGATTGGGTTCACATGTTTTAAGATGATCACGCCTTTGCTTCCCAGTTTTTTAGCCAGCGCTGTTATTGAGCATCCCAAGCCCAAGTCTCTTTTTATTCCAAGCACATCAGACGCTTGAGGTTTTATTTCCGCGGCTGAAACTATGTCACTCAGGTCGCTGCCTAGACCTTCATCGCCTACCACATGCTCAACCAGCTTTTCAATAGACTCAAAAATTTCAGCGTGTTCAATGAACGGATCTCCAGAATCCAAAAAATAGTATTGTTCGCGGGTTCATATCGGGGCCGATGGCGTGATTGGTTCAGTGCATCGCAAGTTGATGCCGACCTATGAAGAACGCCTGACATGGTCGCCGGGGGACGGGCATGGTTTGCAAGTCCACCCGGTCGGGTCGTTTACCGTTGGCGGTCTCAACTGCTTTGAAAACTGGATGCCCCTGTCGCGTGCCGCACTGTATGCCCAAGGCGAAGATCTGCATGTCGCTCTATGGCCCGGCAACCTGCGCAATACCGACGACATCACTCGCTTCATTGCCAAAGAGGGGCGTTGCTTCACGATCTCGGTATCGGCGCTGATGCGGCGCGAAGATTTTCCATCTGATACGCCGCACCTGGACTTGATCCTCGCAAATTGCCCAGAGATCCTCGCAAACGGCGGCTCATGTATTGCTGCACCAAATGGTGACTGGGTCATTCCACCCGCCGTCGGCGAAGAGTGCCTGTTGGTCGCGACGCTCGACCGCAATGAAGTGCGCCGTGAGCGGCAGAATCTTGATCAGGTTGGGCATTATTCCCGGCCAGACGTGACGCGACTTGTCGTAGACCGGCGCCGTCAAAATGTTGTGACATTTGAAGATTGATGTAGCTAAACGAGTAGTCGGGTTGCCTGCTTTTTAAGTGACACTCTGTTAATACCCCCCACAAGAAAAGCCCGCCTTAGCGGGCTTTTTTGCGACCGCAAAAAACACAGACTTAGGGGCTAGCCTACCCGATTACAGCTATAAGGGTGAGCATCCACTGAAGTTACGTATCTGAGCATTGCGATTTTCGTCAGGAATGTCATGAAACAAAAACCGGTTAGTCGAATTAGTCTAAGGTCAAGATTTTACTTAAGGGCCTGCACGCGGGTATCGCCCAGAGATGAACAGCTTACGCCGATAATCAGGCTTTGCCGATTTCAACTTTTTTATGCATATCGAGGAGCATCTCACCCACGCGACTGGGATGCGGCCGCTCATCTTTCCGGATAAAACCATAATGCTCGTACAGCGCGATGTTTCTTAACATACGGCTGTTTGTGTATAAACGGATTTCACGCAGGCGCTTCGCCGCAGCACAACTTTCGGCGTGAGCCAGCAACTCTTTGCCCAGCCCTCTATTCTGATACTGCGGACTGACTGCAACGCTATATACCATAAGGAAGCTATCGCCTTCCTCGACGACCAGCACACCAGCTGCTACTCCTTCCACCTCGGCAATCCAGACATCGCCGTTTAGAATACGGTCGGTGTAATCTTCTTGAGCGGGTAAAGGGATTGCTCCAATAACTCCCTCATATGCAGGAATGTAGGCACTAGCGCTTATGGCGCGGACTAATTCGGCGTCATCAACTGTTGCTAATCGAGAGGTAGATAGTTGCATAGCGTTAGTCCAGATTCTGATTCAGCCGCAGATTATATGCGGCCGTTGAAGTCACTTGCTTGGGGCGAGCATCCCGTGATGCGCAAGCAGTTGCTCGAGCTCACTCGCCCGCTGCGCAGGCAGCCGCGGTTACTCGTTGATACGCCGGGCAAGGCTATTGGCGCTGTCGATCAGAACACGGCGATAGTCGTTGTAATTGCTCTTCGCATCAGCACGTGGTGCGACGATGCACAAGGTCGCAATGGCAATGCCGTTCGGGTCTTTGACCGGCGCGGCGAAGCAGTGGGTGAAGGTGTCGGCGACGCTATCGAAGGAGAAAAAGCCATCGATAGCGGCTTGACGGATTTCACCCAGGAAATGTTCCAGCGGCAAACGCTCACCCGTGGGCAGGATGAAGTCGTCGGGGTCTATCAGATCGATGATTGCCTGGTCGCTCAAATGCGCCAGCAACAGACGCCCGGACGCGGTCCACGGGATCGGGGCGTTCTCACCGATGTCCGAGGAGATGCGAAAATGCCGCTCGCCCTCTTTCATAAGGGCTACCGTGTATTTGCGCCCGTTGAGCAGGCACATCTGCGCGGTTTCACGGGTCTGGCTGACGATTTCCTGCAGGGCATTATCGGCCTCGCGGGTCAGGTCGAAATGACGCAGATGCGCTTGTCCGAGGAAGTAAAGCTGACGACCGAGGTAGACGTGACCGTCCTTGCCAACCGGTTCCAGAATGCGCCGCTCCAGCAGCGAGGCCACCAGTTCGTAGACAGTGGATTTGGGGCTGCCGATGCCGCTTGCGATTTCATTCGGACGCAACGGTTTGCCGATTTCCTTGAGGAAATCGAGAATATCGAACGCCCGGTCCAGACCGCGTGCCCGGCGCTTGATGGTGTCTTCGGTCATATCAGTGTTTCCCAATCAAATCCGCCTTGTAAAAGTCCTTACACCGCGCTGTCTCGTTGCAAACACAGTCCATGTGGGAGCGGTGCTTGCCCGCGATGAAGGCGACGCGGCCTGAAGGATACAACGTGGTGTTCTTGTCGTCGGAGTGCCGCCCAGACCAGGCACCGCTCCCACATAGAAATCGCATGTAGTCAGTAACTTATTTTTTTGATAGGAGCTGCCGCGGGCTGTGTTCTTTTGATAACGCCGTTGGGGCATGTCCAAAAACGCCAAAAGATCGCAGCCTTTGGCAGCTCCGACAAGAGCGAACACAGTGTTCAGGCCTTTTTCTTGTAAGCGATGCAGTCGATCTCAACCTTGCAATCGACCATCATGTTCGCCTGCACACAGGCCCGCGCCGGTGCATTCTCGCTTTTAAAGTACTCCGAGAACACCTTGTTGAAACTCGTGAAATCCCGCGGGTCTTCCAACCACACCCCGGCACGCACCACATCTTCGAGACCATAACCAGCCTCCTCAAGAATCGCGACCAGGTTCTTCATAGTCTGATGGGTCTGCTCGACGATACCGCCCACAATGATCTCGCCCTCCACCGCCGGCACCTGGCCAGAAACGTGCAGCCAGCCATCGGCTTCAACGGCGCGGGCAAAAGGACGAGGCGTGCCGCCAGCGGCGGTGCTGCCCGTACCGTAACGAGTAATGCTCATGAACGTTTCTCCTGTTTAAAATGTGAAAGCTTCCAGTTTTAAAAAATCAGAACCGCGTGTTCTTGAGAAACTCGGCCAGACGCGGTGATTGCGGGCGTTCGAACAACTCCTTGGGTGGCCCCTGCTCTTCGATACGGCCCTGGTTCATGAAAACGATCTTGTCCGACACCTCGAAAGCGAAGCGCATTTCGTGGGTCACGAGCAGCATGGTCATGCCCTCCTCTGCCAGGCCCTTGATCACGCTCAGCACTTCACCGACCAGTTCCGGGTCAAGGGCCGAGGTCACTTCGTCGAACAGCATCAGGCTCGGGTTCATCGCAATAGCCCGGGCGATCGCCACACGCTGTTGCTGGCCGCCGGAAAGCTGGCCGGGAAAGTGATCGCGGCGCTCCAGGAGGCCGACGCGTTCCAGCCACTTTTCGGCCAGGGCCACGGCTTGGTCCTTGTGCAGTTTCTTGACCTTCAACAGACCCAGCGTGACGTTTTGCAACGCCGTCAGGTGAGGGAACAGGTTGAACTGCTGAAACGCCATGCCGGTCATCGCGCGATGCCGGGCAATGACTTTATCCGGATGCCGAACGCGCTTGCCGTTGACTTCGTCATAGCCGATGGACTCGCCATCGAGCACGATCTGCCCGCCCTGAAACTCTTCAAGCATGTTCACGCAGCGCAGCAGCGTGGTCTTGCCCGAGCCGCTGGAACCGATCAGCGTCACCACGTTGCCGCGTTGCATGGTCAGGTCGACGCCCTTGAGTACCTCGAGCTTGCCGTATTGTTTATGCAGACCGCGAATGTCCAGCAGCGCCTGGCGGTGTTGAGGATCTTTTGCGTTAGAGAGCGAAGATTGAGTCATGGCAAGGCCACCCGCTTTTCAATGTGCCGGCCGAGTAATTCGATGGCGTAGTTGATGACGAAAAACAGAAATCCGGCGAACAGGTAAAACTCGAGCGTCATGAACGTCCGGGCGATGATCTGCTGGGTACTTAGCAACAACTCGGCGACACCGATCACCGACAGCAGCGTTGAAGCCTTGACGATCTCGGTGGACGAGTTGACCCAGGTCGGCAAAATCTGCCGCAGCGCCTGTGGTAACAGCACGTAGCCGAGGGCTTGATAAAATGTCAGACCGATCGCCTTGCTCGCTTCCATCTGACCGTTTGGCAATGCTTGCAAGGCACCGCGCACAATCTCGGCGACGTGGGAACCGCAGAATAGGGTCAGTCCCAATGCGCCAGCCTGGAACGCGCTGATCTGCCAGCCCAGTGTCGGCGCCATATAGAAGCAGGCCAACACCAGCACAAACACCGGCGTGCCGCGAATGATGTCCACGTAAAAACGGAACGGCGCACGCATCCAGACATTGCCGTAGGTCAGCACCAGACCGGCGACAATGCCCACCATCGTGCCCAGCAAGATCGCCAGTGCCGACACTTGCACACTGGTTAAAAAGCCTTGCCACAGTACTTCGCGGGCAACCCACAACTCATGCAACCAACTGGGGGATTCGTACATGGGGCCTCCTATCGGCGGATCGCCAGACGCTGCTCGAGATAACGCAGCACCATGGCAATGAGGTAACAGGCCGCAACATAGAGCGCTGTGGTCACCATCCAGGTTTCAATCACCCGATAGCTCTCGACATTGATCTTGCGCGCGTAATAAGTCAGCTCCGGCACGGCAATCGCCGCGGCCAGTGAAGTGTCCTTGAACAACGAAATGAAATTGTTCGACAAAGCCGGCAGCACATTGCGCAGCATCACCGGGACGGTGACGTAAGCTTTGACCTGCCATTCGCCTAGACCGATGGCAAGTCCGGCTTCACGCTGGCCCTTGGGAATGCTCAACATACCGCCACGGAACACCTCGGTCAGATACGCCCCGGCGTACAGCGACAGAGTAATGATGAACGACGGGATTTTATCCAGACGAATCCCGAGGCTCGGCAACGCGAAGTAGATCAACAGGATCAACACCAGAATCGGCGTGTTACGGACCACCGTTACATATACCGACGCCAGCACCCGCAACGCGCGATGCTTTGACAGCAAAGCAAACGCCATCATCAGCCCGATCACGCAACCAATGGCGATCGACACCAGCGCCAGCTCCAGGCCCAGTCCAAGCCCCGCCAGCAAGGTGTCGAAATCGCGCCACACAGCAGCAAAGTTCAACTGATAGTTCATGGTCAGCAGCACCTTGAACGGGGCGACTCATCACCGCCCCGCTCTCACGGGATCATTTGAATTCGACAGGGAAACCGATGGCTGGCGTAGGCAGATCCACGCCGAACCACTGCTTGAAGGACGCCGCGTAAGCCGGGAACTCAACGCCGGTCATGGCTTCATGCAAGGCGGTGTTGACGAAGTTCAGCCAGTCCTGATCGCCGCGCTTGACCGCACAGGCATAGGTTTGCGGGCTCCAGGCGTAAGGCGGGCTGCTATAGCGGCCTGGGTTCTGCACCATCAGGTATTTAACCGACGATTGATCGGTGGCCGCTGCATCGGCACGGCCGGAGTTCACGGCCTGGTACATCAAGTCCACGCTGTCGTATTGATCGACCTTGGCGCTGGGCAGCGCCTGATGCACCAGTTCTTCCGCGTACACGTTCTGCAACACCGCAACGATCACCTTGTCACCCGCCGCTTTCAGGTCTTCGATTTCCTTGTACTTGCTTTTGGCCGGCAGCAGCAGGCCGACGCCTTCGCGGTAGTAAGGCAGCGTGAACGCCACCTGCTGCGCACGGCTGGCAGTCACGGTGATGAACTGGCAGCTGATGTCCACCTTGTCAGTCAGCAGATTGGGAATCCGCGCATCGGACGACTGCACCACGTACTCGACCTTGGTCGGATCGTTGAACAAACCCTTGGCAATCATGTGCCCGATGTCGATATCAAAACCCTGCAACTTGCCATCCGCACCTTGAAAGTGCCACGGCGCATTGGTACTGCCCGTCCCCACGATCAATTTCCCGCGTGCCAGCACGCTATCGAGTTTACTGTCCGCCCCTTGGGCCACCCCCACGGCAGTAGCCGAAGCCGCACAGAGAAAAACACACGCTTTAAACAACGAAGGTCGGCGATGCATGGCAAGCACTCCAGGATGATTTCTATTCCGCTATAGTGGAACATGGTATGTAACAACGGAATAAGCAGCAGAAAGCGTGCCAGAGGGCATTGGGAGAATGCAGCGAGGGATTGAAAAATGTTTTGAATCAGAGGGATGGGAGAAATTGTGAAAATCGGGCTTACGCAAGTGCAAGTCGGGAACCGCTACCAATCGCTACGGTAAATGGGGCGTGTGTTCATATCGGGTGCATGTGTGCTCATTTGTGCGGCGTTCGCTGGGGTCAGATGCCGAAAGTGCGACCGACATCGCGAGCAGGCTCGGTCCTACTGCCCGAACCGACCTTAGGCCTAAAGCGGTTAGTGATCGCAAGCCTGGCAACCAGGATGCTGACAAAACCACGCGCAGCCTCGGCTTGACCACAACGATGCCTGCCAACTCAGGGCGCGGGCGCTGCGCCCACGGTTTGCAAGGACTGCGCGCTATCCCCCAAGCACAGCGCTTCGATGGCCACGCCGTAGTTATTGGGGGTACCAAACCCGCTTGCGGCAAGGTACTTGCCAAACGCCACCGGCTGGGTCAATGCAATCGGTGCAAAGCGAACTTGGCTTGCGTGACCATGCCCATGAAGGGTAAAAGCTGTAGGGAATAACGCTGACTGGACTTTTAAGAGACACGTATGAATTACTTAGATGTTATTGAATCTGAAATAAACGCAAGTGGCGAGGAATTGATAAGCGCCGGAAGCGCAGATGACAGCTTGATTTTAACTTTCGAGAAAGAAATGGGTGTAGTCTTTCCTTTATCGTACAAACTCTTTCTCAAGAGATTCGGCGCATTATCGTTCGCCGGCGACACCTATTATGGAATCACAAAAAGTGGACTGGCAGCCGACTCCATACCCAGTGTAATGTTTGCGACAATGAGCGCTCGCTCACAAGGCGACGCTGATTCTAAAATGATAGTAATCCAGTCCTCTGGATATGGCCCAATCTATTCTATAGATACGTCAATCAGCAGCGGGCCTAACGAACATCCTATAATAGAAACTGAACTATCATTCAAAAGAGAAGCTAGCAAACTGATAATATTTGAAAGCTACGAAGACTTTTTCCTGTCCACAGTTAGAAACGCTATCAAAGAGCTTTGATAGAAGCAGGCACTTACACACTGACCATCGCCAATAGTGAGAGCGACGTCATCCTGTTGCAGGACTCGCCAGTGTGGGCTTACGAGGTGTTCAGCCGATGATGCTCGAATAGAAGTAGCCAGACCTGGAATATGGACATCTCTATATCCGTACAGACCCCGGACTTTTACTCCCCTGCCCTAATACAAACGGTGCCCGATGGGAAGTATATATTTAATCAACCTGATTCATTTTCAATAGGGTCCAGAATTTTTAGAATATAGCTACGGTCATCTCCCAACCCATGAAATACGATGTTACCTTCGTTTATCTCAAGCATCTCATTCTCCGCAATGCTCTATCAGTCAGGAGAATCTGAAACGCCATGCTTAACTGCGTCTATAGGTGCGGATGTGCTCATTTGTGCGGCATCCGCTGGGGTCGGCTGCCGAGATTTAGCCAGCCCTGGAATATCGCAGTTCTATATCCGGACGGGTTCTTTTATGGCGTTCTGTTTTTCCAGCCCCGGGGTAAAGCAGAGTTCAATTACAGAGCCCTCCCTGGTGAACTTCATACTATAGTTCCCCGGGGTGAAGTTTAAGGTTTCTCCTTGTATCACATCAGAGCCATCTGGCTCGAGATCTCCCCCGGACGTGTCCTCCCCTGCCCCAATAAAAACGTTGCCCGATGGGAAGTGTATGTTTAATGACCCTGCTTCATTTTCTATGGTGTCCAGAACTTTTATCGTGTAGTTACCGTCTTCTCCCAAACCAAGAAAAACGATGTTACCTTCGTTTATCTCGATAATCTCGTCCTCCACAATGCTCCACCAGTCAGGGGAGTCTGAAACTCGATGCTTCATGGCATCGATATCAAATATTGAAATTGTTGCAGTGTCGGTGAATATGGAAAACTCTTTTAACATGCTGCGTCTCCTGCGATCCCTGACTATCTTTCATATGGACCTTAGTGTGGATGATTCAGATCTTCGCTCTCAAGGATCTGACTAATCAGGTTGCACACAATTGGCAGTTTCTCATGGCGGCGAAACAACGCTCCCACCTCTGAAAATATGGGCGGCCCGGCTATCTCCTTGAAGACAATATTCGGCAGTTGGACAGTTTGAATGAGAACGCTGGGGATCACCGCTATACCCATACCCAGTGCCACCTGTGTCAGCACAGCGACCAGACTTCCAGGAACCGAACCAATCTGTGGAGCGAATCTTCCGCGCCTGGCCACTTCGCGCAACCCCAACCCCTGTTCAGGTAGGACAAACAATTCGCTGGCAAGCGCGCTCGGGAGAATGTCATTAACTGTTTTTGCCAGGAAATGGTCAGCGGGCAACGCCAGGCAGAAGCGGTCTCGCGCCAAAATACGGCTGGAGATCGCGTCAGGTAGTTCCACTGGCATTCGTACAAAGGCCACATCAATCCGTCCATCCTCAAGCAGTGCGGTGAGCTGCTCTGTAGGGAATTCTCGGGTGTTCACCATGACGTCTGGCCACTGATTGCGAAACCGCTGGACTTGGTCCTGGAGTACGCCGAAAAAGGCGGCTGACCCCACGTAGCCGATTTCAACGCGGCCAACCTGACCTCGACCTGCACGTTGACCCACGCTGATAGCTTTCTCGAATTGTTCCAGAGTAGCGCGGGCTTCTCTCAGAAATGCCTCCCCTGCCGGAGTCAAAGCGACGGAACGCTTTGTTCTATTAAAAAGCCGAGCCTTTAACGAGCTCTCTACTTCCTGAATCTGCGCAGTAAGGGTTGGGGCAGAAACGCCCAACTGCTCAGCTGAGCGTGAGAAATGCAGATTT
The DNA here is from genome assembly GCF_014357575.1 of Pseudomonas folii. GTDB lineage: Bacteria > Pseudomonadota > Gammaproteobacteria > Pseudomonadales > Pseudomonadaceae > Aquipseudomonas > Aquipseudomonas folii. The sequence goes on from NZ_JACONW010000029.1 coordinate 40,997, forward strand.
TCCGCAACTGTGACGAAGGAGCGGAGATGGCGAATATCCATGAAAGCTGCACCTGCTATTCAGATTTACTGAATTATAAGACGGTTGAGCTTTGTTGTACTGAATTATCCTGCCTGTTTCAATCGCTGAACTCACCCCATCAGGAGTTCACCCATGTTCCGTCTTCCTCACATCGCCACTGCTCTGGTTCTCGCCGAATGCCTTGCATTGATCTCTTTGCCAGCAGCTGCATCGGATTTGCCCACCCAGCCAGTTCTGACCCTTGCCGCAGCCCAACAGATCCTCACGGCAGCGCAAACCAAGGCGCAAATGGCCGGGTGGCCTTGTGTTATCGCAGTTGTCGATAATGCGGGTTCGCCTATTCTGCTCGCCCGAATGGACAACGCCGCTGTCCCAGCGGGTGTCGAACTGGCGCCCGGGAAAGCTCGCACTGCCGCTCTGTTCCATCGTCCCAGTGGCGCATTGGAAGACGCTATCAATGGCCAGAGACCGGCCGCTATCACCGCCCAAGGCTTCGTGCTGATGCGCGGAGGTTTTCCGATCATCGTCGACGGATACACCGTCGGAGCCGTCGGGGTCTCCGCGGACACGCCTCAGCACGATGAAGAAATCGCTCAAGCCGGTCTGGCTGCATTCAAATAACGCTTAATTCAACCAATGCAGTCACCGCCCCGGCTATCCAAAGAGGCTCGCGTTCCATGAGAAAAGAAGCAGCCATACTGGTTGTCGCGTCAGCAGGTTGTGCCATGACCGTTCTTGATACGAACGTCGTGGGCATCGTTTTGCCAACCATTGCCAGAGATCTTCATGCATCGTTTGCAGAGATCGAGTGGGTCATAAGCGCCTACGTGCTCTGCTTTGCTGCCCTCCTCCTTCCGGCTGGCTCCATTGCTGACCGGTACGGTCGACGGCTGGTGTTTCTATTCGGGATAGCACTCTTCGGCGTCGCTTCCCTGGCCTGTGGTCTGGCGCCTTCAGCACCGGGCCTTTATCTCGCAAGAGCGGTACAGGGAGTAGGCGCCGCGTTCCTGCTTGCGCCTGCCCTGGCCATCATCGGACATACTTTCCACGATGAAAAAGCGCGCAGCCATGCATGGGCGATATGGGGTGGCATCATGGGACTCACCATGGTTATCTCGCCGCTGATGGGTGGAGTGATCAGTAGCTCGCTTGGCTGGCGCTGGGCGTTCTATATCAATATCCCGGCCTGTTTGTTGCTGGCGACAGCTGTCGTCATGCGGGTGGATGAGTCTCGTGACCCCACGCCCCGAGTTTTGGATATCCCGGGAATCACGCTCTTCGCCCTGGGCATGTTCAGTGTCACCTGGGCACTCATCAGCGGCCCCAGTCATGGATGGATGAGTAGCCCCGTGCTCCTGAGCATGATCGCAGGCCTGCTATTGTTCACAGTCTTTGTCTGGGTTGAAAAACGTCGCACTTACCCGATGCTTGATCTTGAATTGTTCAAAGCCAGGCCCTTCGTCGGCGCCGTACTCGCGATGCTCGCCTACGCCTCATCTGCTCAGGTCATGGCATCGCTGTTACCGCTTTTTCTACAAAACGGCCGTGGAAACGGCGTACTTGCAGCAGGTATCGCCATGCTGCCCTTTGCCCTCGCGATGCTGATTTTTCCGCAGGTAGGTCGGCGACTTTCGCCTTACCTTGATAGTGCGCGGATCCTGGCACTGGGGCTCTTGATCGTTGCATTGGGTAACCTGATCCTGATGTTCGCTGCCGTTAACCAGAGAGAACTGTTGCTGATTTCCGGTATGGCAGTTCTGGGAACAGGCGGTGGATTGCTCAATGGCGAAACCCAGAAGGCAATCATGGGCACTGTTCCCAGGCATCGGGCGGGAATGGCATCGGGCATCAGCACCACATTCCGCTTTACCGGCATATTGCTGGGGTTCGCCGGACTGGGAGCGGTGCTGGCCAGCGGCGTGAGATCTGCGATTGAAAGCAGCCTGATGCATTCCGGAGTGTCTGTTGAAAGCGGATTTGCCGAATATGTCATGGCTGGCGACTTCGACCGTGCTGTCGCTATGTACCCCAACGACTTGACTGAAATGCTGAAAAGGCTTGCTCAGCAAAGCTATAGCCAGGGATTCGCCGGTGCATTCTTGATTGCCGCAATGTTCGCGCTACTCGCCTCTGCTGCGGTGTATGTGCTGATGCGCCGCAATCAAAGCAAGAGCGAGCCATTTATAACGCATGGGTAAAGTTCGATTTCGTACAAAACTCGACTTATCACCGGTTCTAACCTCGCGGCTCACAGTCGACACAGCCTTTGATATTCGAACAGACTTTTGCTTCATGGCAGGCGATGTGTATGGAGAGCCAGTCGCATAATTTTTTTGCTCGAAGGAACGAGACTCAAATCAGTTCCCGCCTCCGATCCTCCCTCGGGCATTTCGCAAACCGCGCTCGGTAGCTTCGTGTGAAATACGACGGCGACTCAAACCCGCAGGCGATGCTCACTTCCAGCACACTAAGACCGCTTTGACGCAGCAGTTGCCGGGCTTTTTCCAGGCGCAGGCCCAAATAGAAGTTGCTCGGCGTGTCGTTCAGATGCAGACGAAACAAGCGCTCCAGCTGGCGTCGGGTGACTTTGATCGCCTCGGCCAGCGCCAGCGTGCTCAGCGGCGGTTCGGTGTACTGTTCCATCTCGCCGATCACGTGTAGCAGTTTCTTGTTGGTGATGCCGTAGCGCGTGGCGATCTGCATCCGTTGGTGGTCTTTGCGCGGGCGGATGCGACCAAGGACGAATTGTTCAGACACCTGAATCGCCAACTCAGGGCCATGTGCCTGGGCGATCAGGTCGAGCATCAGGTCGATAGAAGCCGTGCCCCCAGCGCAGGTGATGCGGCGGCGGTCGATCTCGAACAGCTCCTGGGTCACGGTGAGGCGTGGATAGGATTCTTTAAATGCGTCGATGGCCTCCCAGTGCAGGGTCAGTCGATAGCCTTCGAGCAGGCCGATTTTGGCAAGCACGCACGCGCCTGTGTCGATGGCGCCAAGGGTCACGCCTTCATGGTCGAGTCGACGCAGCCATTGCTCCAGGGCCGGAGTGACAAACTGCAGCGGTTCAAAGCCTGCTACCACCAGCAAGGTGGTGTTTTTTTCCAGCGGCACCAGCGCTGCGTCGGCGTTCACCGACATGCCGTTGCTCGCCAGTACCGCCCCGCCGTCGGCGCTCAAGACGTGCCAGCGGTATAGCTCGCCGCCAAAGCGGTTGGCCACCCGCAGCGGCTCCAGTGCGGAGATAAAGCCGATGGCCGAAAACCCTGGCATCAACAAAAAATAGAAATCCTGGGCCATGGGGCGCTCTCGTCGGACCGGCAGCGGGCTGCTGTGATAATTCCGGTTATGGGCGGGTTCAAGGGTGGCAGGTCGCCGTAGTGCAAAAGCGGGTCGCCGCCGTGCGCTTCGTCGCCTGTCAGGCCGCGTAACTTGATCTCACGGCGCACAAAGACGCCGAAACCCATAATAACAACCTGCCGAGGGCCCCACCATGAACCGACTGATCAGCCTTAACGTGCTCGCACTCAGCGCCAGCGCTATCTTGAGTACCAACGTAATGGCAGCGGATGCCGCTTCATGCCAGAACGTGCGCATGGGCGTGGTGAACTGGACTGATGTGATCGCCACCAGCGCCATGACCCAAGTGCTGCTCGACGGCCTCGGCTATAAGACCAAACAGACCAGCGCTTCCCAGCAGATCATCTTCGCGGGCATTCGTGACCAGCGCCTGGACCTGTTCCTGGGTTACTGGAATCCGCTGATGACCCAGACCATCACGCCGTTCGTTGAGGCCAAGACAGTCAAGGTCCTCGAAAAACCAAGCCTGGAAGACGCCCGTGCCACCCTCGCCGTGCCTGATTACCTGGCGGACAAAGGCCTGAAGACCTTTGCTGATATTGCCAGGTTCGAAAAGGAACTGGGCGGCAAGATCTACGGCATCGAGCCTGGTTCAGGCGCCAATACCCAGATCAAGGCGATGATCGCCAAAAACCAGTTTGGCCTGGGCAAGTTCCAGCTGGTGGAGTCCAGCGAAGCCGGCATGCTCGCCGCCGTAGACCGCGCGGTGCGCCGCAAGGAAGCCGTGGTGTTTTTCGGCTGGGCGCCGCACCCGATGAACGTCAACTTGAAGATGACGTACCTGAACGGCAGTGACGGCGCTTTGGGTCCGAACGAAGGCATGGCGACCGTGTGGACCGTTACTTCGCCGACTTATGCCGAACAGTGCCCCAACGTGCACAAATTGCTGACCAACCTGACGTTCACTTCCGCGGAAGAGAGCCGGATGATGCAGCCAATCCTGGATCACAAGGATGCCCTGGAGTCCGCCAAGCAGTGGCTCAAAGACAATCCCCAAGACCAGGCGCGCTGGCTGGAAGGCGTCACCACCTTCGACGGCAAACCGGCAGCGGCAAACCTTCAATTGAGCAGTCAATAACCTGATTTGAACTCACGTTTCGCGGTCATCCCGGGCCGCGAACGGCATCTCCACGTCTGTAAGGAGCCAACCCTATGAACCACGACGTCATCATCACCTGCGCACTCACTGGTGCTGGAGACACGACCGCCAGAAGCCCTCACGTACCGGTCACGCCCAAACAAATTGCGGCAGCCGCGGTTGAGGCCGCCAAGGCAGGTGCGACGGTGGTGCACTGCCATGTGCGCGACCCGCACACCGGCAAATTCAGCCGCGATGTGGCGCTGTACCGCGAAGTGATGGAGCGTATCCGGGAGGCCGATATCGACATCATCGTCAACCTCACCGCTGGCATGGGTGGCGATCTGGAGATCGGCGACGGCGAGCGTCCGATGGAGTTTGGTTCCAATACGGACCTGGTGGGCCCGCTGACACGTCTGGCCCATGTCGAGGAACTGCTACCGGAAATTTGCACCCTCGACTGCGGCACTCTGAACTTTGGTGATGGCGACGCTATTTATGTGTCCACCCCGTCGCAACTGCGTGCCGGGGCCAAACGTATCCAGGCGCTGGGCGTGAAGGCTGAGCTGGAAATTTTCGACACCGGCCATCTGTGGTTCGCCAAGCAGATGATCAAGGAAGGGCTGCTCGATAAGCCGCTGTTCCAGCTGTGCCTGGGAATTCCATGGGGCGCCCCGGCCGACACCACCACCATGAAAGCCATGGTCGATAACTTGCCCGCCGACGCGGTGTGGGCCGGTTTTGGCATCGGCCGCATGCAGATGCCGATGGCCGCGCAAGCGGTATTGCTGGGCGGCAACGTGCGAGTCGGTCTGGAAGACAACCTGTGGCTGGACAAGGGCGTGCTCGCCACCAATTGGCAACTGGTGGAACGCGCCAGTGAAATCCTCAGCCGCCTTGGCGCGCGAGTCATGACCCCGGCGGAAGGCCGCATCAAAATGGGCCTCACCAAGCGCGGCTAACGCCTGACGCGCCGCGCTGTCGCGCCACAAA
>NZ_JACONW010000003.1 GCF_014357575.1 Pseudomonas folii
GAGTCAGGTAGGAGGCAACTTGTTGGCGAGAAGGCTTGATGCGGTCATTCAGGTCTATCGTCTCGCGAACAAGTTCGCTCCTACCGATTGGTACCGAGTCAGGTAGGAGGCAACTTGTTGGCGAGAAGGCCTGATGCGGTCATTCAGGTCAATCGTTTCGCGAACAAGTTCGCTCCTACCGATTGGCGCCGAGTCAGGTAGGAGGCAACTTGTTGGCGAGAAGGCTTGATGCGGTCATTCAGGTCTATCGTCTCGCGAACAAGTTCGCTCCTACCGATTGGCACCGAGTCAGCTAGGAGGCAACTTGTTGGCGAGAAGGCTTGATGCGGTCATTCAGGTCTATCGTCTCGCGAACAAGTTCGCTCCTACCGATTGGCGCCGAGTCAGGTAGGAGGCAACTTGTTGGCGAGAAGGCTTGATGCGGTCATTCAGGTCTATCGTCTCGCGAACAAGTTCGCTCCTACCGATTGGCACCGAGTCAGGTAGGAGGCAACTTGTTGGCGAGAAGGCTTGATGCGGTCATTCAGGTCTATCGTCTCGCGAACAAGTTCGCTCCTACCGATTGGCACCGAGTCAGGCAGGAGGCAACTTGTTGGCGAGAAGGCTTGATGCGGTCATTCAGGTCTATCGTTTCGCGAACAAGTTCGCTCCTACCGATTGGCGCCGAGTCAGGTAGGAGGCAACTTGTTGGCGAGAAGGCTTGATGCGGTCATTCAGGTCAATCGTTTCGCGAACAAGTTCGCTCCTACCCATTGGCGCCGAGTCAGGTAGGAGGCAACTTGTTGGCGAGAAGGCTTGATGCGGTCATTCAGGTCTATTGTCTCGCGAACAAGTTCGCTCCTACCGATTGGCGCCGAGTCAGGTAGGAGGCAACTTGTTGGCGAGAAGGCTTGATGCGGTCATTCAGGTCTATCGTCTCGCGAACGAGTTCGCTCCTACCGATTGGCACCGAGTCAGGTAGGAGGCAACTTGTTGGCGAGAAGGCTTGATGCGGTCATTCAGGAAATGCGTTTCAAATTTAATGCCGCATCACGACGTCTCGCGCGCCCGTTTACGCAGCAAATCAATGAAGTGCTGCAGCTCGCGACTGACCGGTTCGCCTTTACGGCGTAGCAAGCCGAACGGAGCCATCTGCGCATCCAGCGTGACCGGCAGCGCCTTGACCAGGCCCATCTTCAGATAGTCCCGCATGGCCGACTCCGACAGCACCATCAGGGCGTCGGTCAGTTGCACCAATTGCTGCATGGAATACACCGAACTGCACTCGATGATATCGGCCGGTATCGGCAGTTCAAGCTTCTGCAGCGCCTGCTCGATAGCGATGCGGGCCGGGCTGGTTTCGGGTTGCAGGATCCACGGCCAGTCCCTGACCAGTTCTGCCCATTCCAGTTTGCGCCGCCGGGCCAATGGATGCCCGCTGTGCACCACGGCAATCAGCCGCTCGTTGCCTAAGGGCTCGAACTCGTATTGCTCACGATCGGTGATGAGGTTGCGACGGGTGACCGCGATGTCGACACGGCCCTGTTCGAGCAACTGGACCACCTGATCGCTGGTATCGCCCATGATCCGGATGCGCAGTTGCGGATTAAGCCCTTTGATTTCGGCGACGGCGTTCATCACCAGATCCGGCGCCGCGCCCATGATGGTGCCAATGGACAAATACCCGTAACCACCCTGCTTGCGCACGGCAATATCGGCGGCGCAACGATCCAGACCACTCAATGCTGCCTCGGCAAAACGCAATAGCTCACGGCCCAACGCGGTCGGGCGCATGCCCCGTGGCAACCGCTCGAACAGCTCGCAGCCGAACATGTCTTCAATTTCCTGAAGCATGCGGGTTGCCGCCGGTTGAGACATGCTCATGCTCAATGACGCGCGGTGCAGATTGAGGCTGGAGCCGAGCACCACCAACATCTGCAGATGCTTGTAACGCAGTCGGCCAAACAGGTGGTGGGGAGACCGATCAACACTCATGCAGCCCTCAGCAATCGATAACTTTAAGGTATCGACTATAAGCTTAATTCGATTAGTCACGCATCCCAGTCAAGCAGTAGAGTCCTCAGCACAAGAAAACAACACCCACCGAGGTGAATACAATGAAACGCTCTGCTGCCCTCTTTTTGCCCCTCGCTTACAGCCGTCTCGCTCCGCAAGCCAGCTCTTCACCTGCATGCTGTTGAGGCACAACGCGCCCCTTCACCTGCTTTGAAAATTTACGCAGTCAAATAATTCCAAAAAGGAAACTGACGTGAACACTCTACCCGCGACTTTACTGCGCAAGGTCTCCTGGCGGCTGCTGCCGTTTCTGTTGCTGATGTACATCATGGCGTTTCTTGATCGTGCCAACGTCGGTTTTGCCAAGCAGGCATTCCAGGCGGACACCGGCATCAGCGATGCCGCCTTTGCGTTTGGTGCAGGCGTTTTCTTCGCCGGTTACGCGTTGCTGGAAGTGCCCAGCAACCTGATCATGCACAAGGTCGGCGCTCGCCTCTGGATGTGCCGGATCATGGTGACCTGGGGTCTTGTCTCCGCCGCCATGATGTTCGCTCACAACGAAACCACGTTCTACATCCTGCGCTTTCTACTCGGCGTGGCTGAGGCCGGTTTCTTTCCGGGCGTGATTCTGTACCTCACCTACTGGTTCCCCAGTGCATCACGGGGCAAGGCCATGGGTTTCTTCTATTTCGGTGCACCACTGGCCTTTATCTTCGGCAGCCCGTTGTCTGGCTTGTTGCTTGAACTGGACGGTTTCATGGGCACCCACGGCTGGCAGTGGCTGTTCGCGGTCGAAGGATTGATGGCCAGCGTGGTCGGTGTCTGGGCCTATTTCTATCTCGACAACCGCCCTGCTGACGCCAAATGGCTTACCCCTCAAGAACGCAGCCAGCTACAAGCCGTGCTGGATGCCGAGGACAGCCAAAAGCAGTCCCATGGCAGCCTGCTGAAAATCCTTTGTCAGCCTGCGGTCCTGTATTTGTGCCTGATCTATCTGCTGATTCAGGCCAGCGTTTACGGCGTGGTGTTCTACCTGCCGAGCCAGGTTGCAGGCTTGCTGGGCACCAAGGTCGGCTTGATGGTTGGTCTGGTCAGCGCCGTTCCATGGATATGTGCCTTGCTGGCCGCGTGGAAAATCCCCGGCATTGCCGATCGTACCGGCCAGCGCCGTACGGTTGCCGCGTTGACTCTCGTGGTTTCGGGACTGGGAATCGCTGCCTCGGTGACCTTCTCCAGTCCGCTGCTCGGCATCCTCGCCCTGTGCTTCGCCGCCTCGGGTTTCATCGCGGTACAGCCGGTGTTCTGGACGTTCCCCGGTAGCTTCCTGGCAGGTGCCGCCGCAGCCGGTGCCATCGCGCTGATCAACTCTTTCGGCGCACTGGGCGGGTTCATTGCGCCCATCCTGAAGAACTGGGCGGAAGCCTCCTTCCACTCTCCGGCAGCAGGCTTGTACGTGCTGGCCTTTACCACACTCATTGCAGCAGCCCTGATCATGGGCATTCGCCCGCCAAGTCAGGCTGTCCCTCGTAAGCAACCGACCTTTCAAGTCTGACCAGGAGGAATTACATCATGGCCATTCCAACCATCAAACATGTTCGCGCCTTTGTCCTGCGCGGCGGTGGCGCTGACTATCACGATCAGGGCGACGGTCACTGGATCGACGACCACATTGCTACACCGATGAGCAAATACCCGGAGTACCGTCAGAGCCGTCGCAGTTTTGGTATCAATGTTCTCGGTACTCTCGTTGTTGAGGTCGAGGACTCGGAAGGCAATATCGGTTTTGCCGTGACCACTGGCGGCGAACCGGCGGCCTATATCGTCGAGAAACACCTGGCGCGTTTTGTCGAAGGCGCGAAGGTCACTGACATCGAGCGTATCTGGGATCAGATGTACTTCTCCTCCCAGTATTACGGGCGCAAAGGCTTGGTGATCAACACGATTTCCGGCATTGACCTGGCGCTCTGGGACTTGCTGGGTAAGGTGCGCAAAGAACCCGTGCACCAGTTGCTCGGCGGTGCAGTGCGTGACGAACTACAGTTCTATGCCACCGGCGCCCGCCCGGACCTTGCGCAAAAGATGGGTTTTATCGGCGGCAAGCTGCCCCTGCATCACGGCCCGGCCGAGGGCGAAGAAGGCCTGCGCAAAAATCTCGAGGCGCTGGCCGTCATGCGTGAACGCGTCGGCAAAGACTTCTGGCTGATGCTCGATTGCTGGATGAGCCTGGACCTCAACTACGCTACACGTCTGGCTCAGGGTGCCCACGAGTTTGGTCTGAAATGGATCGAAGAAGCCCTGTCACCTGACGATTACTGGGGCTACGCCGCGCTCAAAAAAGCTGTTCCACCCGGCATGCTGGTCACCACCGGCGAACATGAAGCAACACGCTGGGGCTTCCGGATGCTGCTGGAAATGGGTTGCTGCGACATCATTCAGCCAGACGTTGGCTGGTGTGGTGGTATCACTGAGCTGATCAAGATTTCGGCACTGGCCGACGCTCACAGCGCGATGGTCGTACCCCACGGCTCGTCCGTTTACAGCTATCACTTTGTTGCCACCCGCACCAACAGTCCGTTCGCCGAATTCCTGATGATGGCGCCCAAAGCGGATGAAGTTGTGCCTATGTTTCACCCGCAACTGCTGGGCGAACCGGTACCGGAAAACGGTCGCATGCGGATTTCGAAGCTCGACCAACCAGGCTTTGGCGTCACGCTGAACCCTGAATGCCAACTGCACCGCCCTTACCAGCACTGAATCAGTTAACCCTGGATGTCGGGTTTGGCTCGACAGGAGTCCACGATGAAAATGCCACGCAACGGCTTCAAGGCTGCCTTGGCCAAAGGTGAGCCGCAATACGGTATCTGGGCAGGATTTGCCACGGGATACGGCGCTGAAATCACCGCCAGCTTCGGCTATGACTGGATGCTGATCGACGGTGAGCACGCGCCCAATACCGTGCCTTCGATACTTGCCCAATTACAGGCAGTCGCGCCCTACTCCACAGCGCCCATCGTGCGTGCCGTCAGTCACGACCCGGTGCTGATCAAACAGTTGCTGGATATCGGCACCCAGACCCTGATGATCCCCATGGTCGAAACCGCTGAGCAGGCCCGTGCTCTGGTGCAAGCCACCCGTTATCCGCCCCATGGCATTCGTGGCGTCGGAGGCGGTTTGACCCGTGCTACTCGCTGGGATGGCGTGCCGGACTACATCAATACGGCCCATGAAGAGCTTTGTCTGATCGTGCAGGTCGAGTCGCGAGCAGGCGTCGATAACGTCGCTGAAATCGCTGCAGTGGAAGGCGTAGATGCGGTGTTCATCGGCCCCGCTGACCTGTCCACCGGGCTAGGCCATATCGGCAATCCATCACACCCCGAAGTACAGGAAAAAATCCGCCATGCCATTGATGCCACCCTCGCCGCCGGCAAGGTCAGTGGGATTCTGGCTCCGGCCGAAGAGGATGCCCGCCGCTATCAGAGCTGGGGCTGTCAGTTCATCGCAGTGGCTATCGACATCAGCCTGATGCGCCAGGCCGCACTCAGCAATCTGGCGCGCTATCGCGACACCTCCGAACAACGCCCGGCCTCACGCACCTATTGATTGCAAAGGAGCCCGAACATGTCTTCAGTACCGGTTTACGAAAACTATATAAACGGCGAATTCGTCCAGAGTGCCGAGCACTTTGACGTGCTCAACCCGGCAACTGGCGCCGTGCTTGCCAGAGTCCCGGCCTCGGATGCCGACCAAGTGGATCATGCGCTGGCCGCGGCACGCTCGGCCCAGTCCGCATGGGCAAAACGTCCGGCCAACGAGCGCGCAGGTTATCTGCGCAAGATCGCCAGCAAACTGCGTGAAAACGTCGCCCACCTCGCCCGCACTATTACCCTGGAGCAAGGCAAGATCTATGGGTTGGCCGAAGTGGAGGTCAACTTTACCGCGGACTACCTCGACTATATGGCCGAGTGGGCACGGCGCATTGAAGGTGAAATCATCACCAGTGATCGTCCTGGCGAGAACATCTTCATGTTTCGCAAACCGCTGGGCGTCGTAGCGGGCATCTTGCCGTGGAACTTCCCGTTTTTCCTGATCGCCCGCAAGATGGCTCCCGCATTGGTTACGGGCAATACCATCGTGATCAAGCCAAGCGAAGAAACACCCAACAACTGCTTTGAGTTTGCCCGTCTTGTCGCGGAAACCGACCTCCCTGCGGGCGTGTTCAACGTGGTCTGCGGCGATGGCCGAGTCGGAGCGGCACTGACCTCACATCAGCAAGTGGACATGATCAGCTTCACCGGCAGCGTCGAAACCGGCGCACGAATCATGAGCGCCGCGGCCCCCAACATCACCAAACTCAACCTTGAGCTGGGCGGCAAAGCCCCCGCCATCGTCCTGGCCGATGCCGATCTGGAACTGGCCGTCAAAGCCATTCGCGACTCGCGGATCATCAACACCGGCCAAGTGTGCAACTGCGCTGAGCGGGTGTACGTTGAGCGCGGTGTTGCTGATGAATTCATCGACCGGATCAGCGCCGCCATGGCCGCGACGCTTTACGGCGATCCAATGGCCGACAGCTCGGTAGAAATGGGCCCGCTGATCAACCGACAAGGCCTGGAAAGCGTCGCCGCCAAAGTCAAAAAAGCCCAGGCACAAGGCGCCAACCTGATCACTGGCGGCAACATCGCCGATCTCGGCCAGGGCTTCCACTTCCAGCCAACGGTACTGACCGGCTGCAGCGCCAACATGGAGATCATGCGCAAAGAGATATTCGGCCCGGTGCTGCCCATCCAGATTGTCGACGATCTTGATGAAGCCATCGCCCTGGCCAATGACTGCGAATACGGCCTGACGTCATCGCTGTATACCCGGGACCTGAGCAAAGCCATGTACGCCATCCGCGAAATCGACTTCGGTGAAACCTATATCAATCGAGAGAACTTCGAGGCCATGCAGGGCTTCCATGCCGGCGTCAGAAAGTCCGGCGTGGGCGGTGCCGATGGCAAGCATGGCTTGTATGAATACACCCATACCCATGTTGTCTATCTCCAGGCTTGAAGGTCTTTTGGGGCTTGCTCATAAGGCTTAGCAGCCCCCGCTTTACCCTCTGAGGCAGCCTGTAAAGCGCCCTCTAACGGTAATGTTGGCGAATCGCCTCCCCCATTTCCAACGCACCGCGACTCGCATTCGGCGAGACGTAAAGCTCGATTGCGAACTCTGGCAGCATGGGCAATCCGGACTCTACTCCAATCTCCTCAAGGCCATCGGGCACCAGCGAGCGTAGCCACGGTGTCAGGGCCAGACCGCTGCGAACAGTTGATAACGTGGTGTCGACCGAAGCATTTTCGAATACAACGCGCCAACTGATGTGCGATTCCATCAGCAATGCAAACACGGTTTTTCGAAACGTACAGGTTGGCGTCACGAAGCATAACGGTAAAGGCCGTTGGCACAGCAACTCATCCGAGGTGCTCAACCATACCAATGGGTCTATATAAAGCCGCTCCCCGACACCTTCGCTTGCAGGACACTGACGCAAAGTAAGGTCAACAAGGCCCTTCGCGAAATCATTCATCAGATCGATGGACGAGCCCGTCACGATTGTGACCTCTACGTCCGGATGGCTATGGGCGTAGCTTTTGAGGATGGGTGCAAAATGCGCCCCGGCCATGTCGTAAGGCACACCAACCCGCACGCTTCGGGTGCCGACCATCCCGGTCATGTCCAGGTATAGGCTGTCGCTGTGATCAAGTAGGCGCCTGGCTTTGGGCAGAAAGTCTGTCCCTCGTTCTGTTAGTTGTGTTCCACCAGGATCACGCACCAGCAACGTGCAATTGAAAAAGCTCTCAAGGCGTTTGATCTGCTGGCTGATCCCGCCTTGGGTAAGGTGCAGTTGTCGCGCTGCTGCGCTGATGCTGCCTGTATCGGCAACTACAACAAACGTACGGATCAGAGTGAGATCGATAGTGCGAAGTCTGGACATGGGGGCCATTACAAAAATTAATGCCCCCATTATAAACATTCGATATGGCCAGTCATCTCACCGACGTAAATTGACGCTCCCTCACCGGAGTCAGAACCATGATCCCAAGCGGTAATACCATCAACATCGAATCAGCCCTGGCCCAAGTCAGCGACTACTGGTCTCCGCAGGTCATCGGCCAGGTTAACGACCAGTACATCAAGGTTGCGAAGCTGAAAGGCGAATTGATGTGGCATGCCCATGCAGACGAAGACGAGATGTTCATGGTGGTCTATGGGACCCTGAAAATTCAGCTGGAGGACCGCGACGTCATCCTCGGGCCGGGTGAGTTCTGCATCATCCCCAAGCAGGTCAGGCATAACCCAGTGGCTGAAGATGAGTGCGGAATCATGCTGATTGAAACGGTCACGACACGGCATACAGGTGATGAAATCAGCGCCAGAACCGTACCCATCGAAAGGCAGTTGAAGCAGGATTATTCAGGTACATGATCACTAACTCTCGGTGCTCGCGCGCTCCTGCAGGTCACGTGTTCGTTACGTGACAGTAAGGTGTGAAAGACACCGTATCTGCGTTTCAAGTGAAAGCAGCCATCGCCATACCGGCGAATCAGGTCATCAACAGTCGCGCCGGATTACATAGTTTGTGAAATAAGATCAAGCATGATTATATCTGGATATTCGAATCTCCAAATAAGCATTGATCACTATGAATATTGCGCCTCACACACTCTTCAAATGCCTGGGAGACGAAACCCGCGCCCGGATCATGCTCATGCTTTGCGCAGAAGGTGAGCTCTGTGTGTGCGAGTTGATCTGGGCGCTGGACGACAACCAATCGAAAGTTTCCCGCCACCTCGCACAACTACGCGCCTGTGGATTACTGGCAGATCGCAGGCAAGGTCAGTGGGTTTACTACCGGCTGCATCCGGAGCTTGAGCGGTGGGCACTGGATGTTTTGAAAGTGACAACAGAGGCGCACCCGGGTTGGGTTCAAGACCATCAGGGACGGCTGGCGTCCATGGAAGGCAGGCCCGTGCGCACCGCTTCCTGCTGCTGACCCTCTGATCTGGAACGAAACCAATGCTCATTGCTGCATCGATTTTTATATTTACGCTCTTGCTCGTAATCTGGCAGCCCAGAGGCCTGGGCGTTGGCTGGAGCGCGGCAGCGGGTGCCCTTCTCGCATTACTGACGGGGGTCGTCAGTCTGGAGGATGTGCCCTCCGTGTGGAGCATCGTCTGGAATGCCACCGCGACCTTCATTGCCGTGATCATCATCAGTCTGTTACTCGATGAAGCGGGCTTCTTCAAATGGGCAGCGCTTCACGTTGCGCGATGGGGTGGCGGCAAAGGCAGCCGCCTGTTTGCACTGATGATTCTGCTTGGTGCGGCGGTCTCTGCCCTGTTTGCCAACGATGGCGCAGCACTCATCCTGACCCCTATCGTAATCGCGATGCTGACGGCGTTGCGCTTCAGCCCCGCGTCCACCCTGGCATTCGTGATGGCCGCAGGGTTCATTGCCGATACAGCCAGCCTGCCCATGGTGGTCTCCAATCTGGTAAACATTGTCTCCGCTGACTTTTTTGCCGTGGGTTTCGGTGAGTACGCGTCAATCATGTGGCCGGTGAATCTCGTCGCAGTCGCGGCCACCCTGCTCATGCTCTGGCTGTTTTATCGAAAGGACATCCCCGCCCGGTACGACGCCGATCAACTTGAGATCCCTGAGGCCGCTATTCGTGACAGGGCGACGTTCCTGGCAGGCTGGTGGGTGCTCGGCCTGCTGCTGATTGGTCTGTTCGCGCTGGAGCCTCTGGGCATTCCCATCAGTGCCGTCGCTGCAGCGTGTGCAGTGATCCTTCTGGTGATCGCGGGCAGAGGCCACATCATCTCCACGAGAAAGGTCATCAAGCATGCGCCTTGGCAAATCGTCGTGTTCTCTCTGGGGATGTATCTGGTGGTCTATGGCCTTCGCAATGCGGGGCTGACCAACTCCCTCTCGGCCCTGTTGAACCTGTTTGCCGAGCAGGGTGTGTGGGCCGCGACCCTGGGCACCGGCCTCATCGCGGCGCTGCTGTCGTCGATCATGAACAACATGCCGAGCGTGCTCATTGGTGCCCTGTCGATCCAGGGCAGCGAGGCCACAGGACTGGTGCGCGAAGCAATGATCTACGCCAACGTCATCGGTTGCGATCTCGGCCCGAAGATCACGCCTATCGGAAGCCTGGCCACACTGTTGTGGCTTCACGTTCTGGCGCAGAAAAATATCCGTATCACGTGGGGCTATTACTTCAAAGTCGGCAGCATCCTGACCCTTCCCATCTTGCTGATCACACTGGCGGCGCTAGCTATGCGGCTGAGCATCCCTGTCTAGGAGCAATCAATGAAAGTGCTATTCATGTGTACGGCGAACAGTTGTCGGAGCGTTCTCTCGGAAGGCTTGTTTAACCAGATGGCGCCAGAAGGTTTTACGGCGGTCAGTTCGGGGAGTTTCCCCAGCGGACAACTGAATCCTCGTGCGTTGAGCACGCTGCAAGGGTTGGGTATCGATACCTCGGCCCTCTACAGCAAAGGCTTTGAGGTTTTTTCTGACGCATCACCGGATATCGTGATCACCGTGTGTGACAAGGCAGGAGGCGAGCCTTGCCCGGTCTTCTTCGGGCCAGCGATCAAAAGCCACTGGGGCCTTGCCGATCCGTCAGATGTGATAGGCACAGACAGCGAAATACAGGCGGCGTTTGACGCAACAGTCGCCCAGATCAGAAAACGTTTTGAGGCTTTTTTTAAACTGGATCATTCCGCGCTCACCCCGGTGGAACTCAAGCGCGAGCTAGATCGTATAGGTGAACTGTAATGGACGAACGTGCCTCGCAGAGTCATCCGGACCTGCCCAATCTGGATCTGGCGCTGATCGATGTCCCGACCGTCGAACGGCTCCAGAGTAGCGACCAGCCGACCCACAAGCCTCGTATCTTGTTGCTGTACGGCTCCACCCGTGAACGCTCCTTCAGCAGGTTACTGACGCAGGAAGCTGCGCGCATTCTGATGCTGATGGGAGCCGACGCCGTCATCTTTGACCCGTCAGGCCTGCCGCTGCCCGATGACGCCCCAGAAGACCATCCGAAGGTCAAGGAACTGCGGGATTTGGTGCTGTGGTCTGAGGGGCAAGTCTGGTGTTCGCCGGAACGCCACGGGGCAATGTCTTCGGTGTTCAAAGCCCAAATCGACTGGATTCCTCTGACGATGGGGGCTGTAAGACCGAGCCAGGGGAAAACCCTCGCCGTGATGCAGGTCTGCGGCGGCTCACAGTCGTTTAACACGGTCAATCAACTGCGGATACTCGGGCGCTGGATGCGGATGATCACCATCCCTAACCAATCTTCCGTCCCCAAGGCTTTTCTTGAGTTTGACGACGCAGGGCGTATGAAGCCATCCGCCTACTATGATCGCGTCGTCGACGTGATGGAGGAGCTGATGAAGTTCACGCTGATGATCAGGGGACGGGAAACGTATCTGGTCGACCGCTATTCGGAGCGCAAGGAGAGCGCCGAAACACTCTCACAACGGGTTAATCAGCGATCTGTTTGAGCCCGTCTTCTCACCGGTTCAAGCCCAGTATTCGTGAGCTGATTACCCATAGCTTCAAACTCGAACATCCAGCTCGGCAATCACTTCGGCGCGCGTAGTGACCTGGCGAAAGTGATGCTTCCAGAGATTGATCCCTGATTGACCGGACCTGTCCAGCGATGAACCCACTGTCAGGTCAGTAATCAACGTAGGGGTCAGCCCCGCATCGAAGAGTGCAAAGCCTGCGGCGAGCACGCAGGTTTCGGTCTGCATGCCACAGACCAGCACCCGTTCAACACCGAGCTGTTTGATGAACTCGATCGTTTCAGCTGTTTGCCCGTAACCATGCTTTACAAACACCTTGTCGGCCTCGATCAGGCTCTCGTCCTCAGCGGCTGGGTGCCAACCGAGCTGTCGATCAAACGGAGTGACCTGTTCATCATGGAGTTCGACGGACGCGATTGTGAAAATCCTCGCTGATAACGCCCGCGCACCATCGACCAGCCACTCGGGCGGACTGAATGTAGACTGGATATCAACGATGAGTAAAACCTGTCGCATGAGCTTATTCCGGCCACGGTTTGAAGGCGCGGAGTATATCGTTCCACGCGCCGGATGGCGGCTTTGCGCCAGATAGAGGATCATGGTCAGCGCGATACAGCTACAGCGCCAATGGAATCGCTTTTAGCATTCAGGGCGAATCATTCAAGAATCACACGCTGAGCAGAAACATGAACCGCCAGAAAAAACTACAGCAGCTATTCAAGGCAAAAGCCAAAAAGGCCAGTGCCAAACTGGCACCCAAAAAGCCTAAATACATCAGCAAGGCTGACCGGCTGAAGCTTGACGCTGAACCTGATCAGGAAGTCGGCGCGCCTTCCGAAGGCTGACAGATTGCTGCGAGAGCGGGGGTTGATCATGCATCCAGCTCCGTGATCAACCCACACTTGACCGACCGGCTCTAAGTCAGCCAGCAACTTGACGGTTACTTTGCAAACACATATTCACCGCCCTGCTCCAGCGCCTTGCGATACGCAGGCCTTTCCTGGAAACGTTGTACCCACGCCGCCACATTCGGGTACGGCTGCAACTTGCCCTGCGCCTTGGCAAACTCGCCGATGAAGCTCATCTGGATATCCGCACCGGTCAATTCTTCACCCACCAGAAACGGGGTCAGACCCAGGGCATCGTTCAGATAGCCCAGATAATTGGCCACTTCCGATTCAATACGCGGATGCAGCGGCGAACCGGCCTCACCCAGGCGACCTACGTACAAATTGAGCATCAACGGCAGCATCGCCGAACCTTCAGCAAAGTGCAGCCATTGCACGTATTCATCGTAAGTAGCGGTTGCCGGGTCCGGCTGCAGACGACCCTCGCCATGGCGGCGGATCAGGTAATCGACAATAGCGCCGGACTCGATGATCACGTGGGGACCATCTTCTATCACCGGGGATTTACCCAGCGCGTTAATGGCCTTGAGCTCAGGTGGCGCGAGGTTGGTTTTCGGATCGCGCTCATATCGCTTGATTTCGTATGGCAGGTCGAGTTCTTCGAGCAGCCATAGAATCCGCTGGGACCGCGAGTTGTTGAGGTGATGGACGGTGATCATGAAAGCTCCGCTGGTGGAGTGGGATGTCTAGAAAAGACTACCGCGTCGTCGCGGAGTGCCCTGAATTTAATTGCTGAATGACGGCTTACCACGTGCCATTGGCAATAACGGTTTTCACATATTTTTCACATCGGACTTTTATGGCAACGCAAACCCTGACAAAATAAATAGCAACGATTCTCATAAGCGCTACTTTTTCTATTTGGTCAGGAAGCGATTCATGTCCCGCTCTACCCCGCTGCGCAGCTTCAGTCCGTCACGCAATCTATTAGCCATGGCCATCTGTATGGCCACAATCACTCCGGCAATGGCCGATGACAGCAGCGATGCAAAAGCGAAACCCGTCCCGACTACCGTGGAACTGGGCGCCAGTGAAATCAACGCGACACAGCTGCAACTGGGTAGCACCACAGAAGGAACCAGTTCGTACACCACCGGAGCGATGTCTACAGCGACCAAGCTACCGCTGACCATGCGAGAAACACCTCAGGCGGTCACCGTCATCACCCGTCAGCGCATGGACGATCAGGCCATGACCAGCATCAATGATGTGGTCAAAGCCGCACCAGGGTTGTTTCTCAACTATTCCAATGGCCCCGGTCGGCAGTCTTATATGTCCCGTGGTTTCGATATCGACAACCTGATGTACGACGGCATACCCAGCGGCTACAACGGCGTATCGGTCGGTGTCCAACCTAACCTGGCAATGTTCGACAGGGTAGAAGTCGTACGCGGCGCAACTGGTCTGGTCACGGGTGCAGGTAACCCGTCGGCGGCTATCAACCTCATCCGTAAACGGCCATTGGCGGAGCAGAAAGTTACTCTGACGGGAGCCGCAGGTACTTGGGACGACTATCGTGGAGAACTGGACGCCTCCAGTCCGCTCAACGAAAACGGGACCTTGCGCGGCAGGATAGTTACGTCTTACCGAGACTCCAACAGCTTTATTGATGGTGCAGAAGAGGATCACGGACTGTTCTATGCCGTCACCGAAGCAGATCTGAACGACGATACCACCCTGACCCTTGGGCTATCCCACCAGAAGGACAAGACAAACTATTTCTGGGGCTCCTCTCTTATCGGCCAAAATGGCCATCACCTGGACTTGCCGCGCTCTTACAACCCCGGCACAAAATGGGAGGACAAGGATCAGGAGACCAACACTATTTTTGCCGAACTGCGTCATCGTCTGGCCAATGACTGGAAGCTTCAGATCAATGCCAACTATGCCGAACAGAACGCATTGTTCTCCGGTTCCTACCAATCGCGCTGGGCTCCGGCGAGAACGCTGACACGGACCGTCTATCAAGCCGTCAACGATGAAAACCAGGCAGGTCTGGACGCTTTCGCCAGTGGTCCGTTTGAAGCATTCGGACGGACACATGAACTGGTAGTGGGTGCCAGCAAGCGCATCTACGACATGACGAATCAGGACTACAACCCTTACAACTTCGCCTTCTGGCCGATCAACGCCGGGAAGCCGAATTTCGTCCACACCACAACGACGCGCGAGGTCACCACTCAGGACGGTTTATACATGACCACCCGCCTGAACCTGGCCGACCCACTGAAGCTGATCCTTGGCGGTCGTCTGGACTGGTATGACTACGACAACCGTGATGGCGACGGTGACTACAAAGTCACCCGAAATGTAACGCGCTACGCGGGTCTGATCTACGACCTGGACGACCACCACTCGGTATACGTCAGCTATAGCGATATCTTCACACCACAGAGCGCCAAAGATACCTCCGGAACTCCGCTCAAGCCGATCGTGGGCAAGAACTACGAGATCGGTATCAAGGGCGAATACTTCGATGGGGCGCTAAATGCGAGCATGGCCCTGTTTCGTGTAGATCAGGAAAATCGTGCAGTGGAGGTGGGCGTGCAGAACTGTCCGCAATCATCCTGCTCAGTGGCCTCCGGTGAGATTCGCAGCGAGGGTATCGACTTCGAACTGCAAGGTGCGCTGACCGAAAACTGGCAGGTTGGAGGCGGTTATACCTACGCTCGGACGCACACCATCAAGGACGACGCGAACCCTGAGAAGGTAAACAGACAATTCGACACCGACATCCCCGAGCACCTGTTCAAACTGACCACCAGCTACCACTTCCAGGGCTCATTGGAAAAATTGCGCATCGGTGGCAACGTCTCCTGGCAGAGCAGGATGTACAACGACATCGAATTGGCCGACGGTGGCAACTATCGCCTGGAACAGGGCAGCTACGCCATCACCGACCTGATGGCCGGCTATCAGGTTAATCAAAACCTGGACCTGCAGCTCAACGTCAACAACGTCTTCGACCGCAAATACTATTCGTCCATCGCTACTTCAACCGAATACGGCGGCGATAGCTATGGCACTCCGCGCAACATGATGCTGACGGCGAAGTATAGCTTCTGACCGGCCGTTACTCTGTCTGGTCTCTGTAGGAGCTCACGAGCACAGCGAGGCAGCGATGGCTTCCTGTCTGATACACCGCTATCGCGGCCTCGCGGTGCTCGTGCGCTCCTACAGGCCCCATGTGTGCTGCGCGACAGCGTGGTATCAGGGGCACCGGGATGGCTCCTACAGATCATGTGGTTACC
Source organism: Pseudomonas folii (assembly GCF_014357575.1). Taxonomy (GTDB): domain Bacteria; phylum Pseudomonadota; class Gammaproteobacteria; order Pseudomonadales; family Pseudomonadaceae; genus Aquipseudomonas; species Aquipseudomonas folii. The sequence continues at coordinate 15,742 of NZ_JACONW010000003.1, forward strand.
GAAAGATATCCTCGGTCACCAATCCCTGAGCATGCTCATGCCAGCAACTCAGTAATCCACCGAACCTGCCGCGCCGCCTCTTCCAGCTTCTCCTCGGGCAGCGCTTGTCGCGCCCGGGCAAAGTGGTTCAAGGTCTGCTGCTTATGGCGCAGCATGCGGCGCCAATTGAGCAGAAATGCCGGGCTGCGTGCCTTCATCTGCAAGGGGCCGAAGTACAGTTCCTCGGCGGTGTAGGCCACAGGCCCGGCGCGCTCGGCAACGATGACTTCGTAGTCGAACCGGTTCTCCCGCAGGACTTCCTCGCTGAGGATGCAATAACCGTTTTCCATCAACCACTGGCGCAGCGGCCGCTCACCGCCGTTGGGCTGCAGGATCAGACGCTCTTCGCCAGTCAAATGGGCTTTGCCTTCGTCAAGAATGTCGCGGATCGTCTCGCCACCCATGCCGCAGATGCTGATTGCCGTAATCCCGTCTTCCGGCTGGATCGCCGCCAGACCATTGGCCATGCGTACGGTGATCAACTGATCCAGATCGTTCTCGCGGACCGTGCGTTCGGCCGAGAGAAACGGCGTCAATGCCACCTCCCCTGCAACCGCTGCGGCGATGGATCCACGACGCATCAAGGCGACCGGCAGATAACCGTGATCCGAACCGATATCGGCCAGTCGCGCCCCCGCAGGCACATGCGCCGCAACGCGCTCCAGGCGCTTGGACAATGTCTGTTCGTTCAACTGCAGCCCCTTTCACCGCTGACATCCAGCATCAATGACCGGACAGGGGCGCGATTCTGGCGAGCAATGCAGCACATATCAACCTTATGCAACTTCAGCCTTGGCTCGCTGCCACCTGAAATCCGCCTGTGGGAGATTCTATGTTCGCCTACAAAGTGGAATGCGACGTGGGACCGGCTTTAGCCGGGAAGGGAATATTCCTGACAATACACATGTGTCGGCTGCAACGGCCTCTTCCCGGCTGAAGCCGGTCCCACGTCGCCTCGCCATACCTGGAATTGCGCAGAACCTGTGGAATCAGAAACACCGCCGCGCCAACGCAGTTGCTACATGACTATCAATATCCAACAGCGCCGCATGAAAGCCCGGCCGTGATAGTCGCAGATGTTCACGGGTGTCGGCCCATCGCGTCACAACGCAAGCGAGAATCTCGACAGCACCGGGTTCTTCAGGTTGCCACGCCGCGGTATGTTCGAACACGTCACTGAAAGTGTCCCAGTGCTCATACAGGCGAGACCTTGCGCCGCTGATCAATTGCTGCAACTGGCCTTTATTTGCGGCGGGCAACCAGCGCTCCGGATAATCGATAATGCCGATGGCGGCGTAACAGTTGGCAGCGATGTACGCCAGACTTCGCAGTTGCAAGGCTCGCTCAGACGGATTAAGGGACAGCAGCCCTGAGGCAGGAAACTCCAATCCGAGACAGGTCAATATCGCGGCGCTTTCGGTCAGCACGGTGCCGTCGGGTAAAACCAGAGTAGGCACTTGCAGTAGCGGATTAATCCGTCGCAGCTCATCCCGGCCACTGCCCTCCTCCCAGGAGCTGGCTGCCACCCACCGGTAATCGGCGCCGCAATATTTCAGCGCTATCTCGATAGCCGCCGAACCGGAACCCTCTGTCCCGAAAAGCGTGTACATGTTTCAACCCTCCATTGGCTGTAAGTGAAAGTATTAGTTAGCGGCGATTACACACTCCGGGCCAATCCCTGCTTTCCTGGCGGCAGGCATTGTTGCCAACTGACAGTCAGGGTTGACGTATCATAGACGTTCGCTTACGCACGGATTTTATAATGATTAGCCAGTCTCCTCCCTCCACAACCCGCTCTTGGGCATTTTGGTGCAAACCGGCGGTGTTTCTGCTGGTGGCCGTCATCGGCCTGTACTACGTCAAGTGGTCACCTTATTACCTGAAGTCGTTCATCGCCGCCGATACCCATAGTATTGGCGGCTCGATCCTCAACGATAATCTGACGTCGCCCTTGTTGGCTGCGCTGACTTATGCCCAAGTGTATTTTCTGGCGATCTGGAAGGCTGCCGTTCTGGCGATCATCCTTGGCTCGTTGGTACAGGTGCTTATTCCCCGCGACTGGTTGCTGCGCGCGTTTGGAAAAGCAGGCTTGGGCTCTACGCTGCGGGGGAGCTTGTTCGCTCTGCCGGGGATGATGTGCAGTTGCTGTGCGGCTCCGGTGGCGGCCGGGCTACGGCGACAGAACGTGTCGGAGGGCGCGGCGTTGGCGTTCTGGATTGCGAACCCGGTACTCAACCCCGCCACCTTGATCTTCATGGGCTTCGTACTCGGCTGGCAGTTCACCGCCCTGCGTCTGGTGGCCGGCGTTGGACTTGTGCTCGGTGCATCGTTACTCGCCCAGCGCATGTCGCGACCAGAAGCGCTGCCGAAAGCGGCTGTGGATGCTGTTGAGGTGGCCACTGCCGCAGATACCCGCAGTCTCCCGGTGCAGTGGTTACGCACGATGTGGCAGTTGTTCTGGACCACCATCCCGATCTACGTGCTGGCGGTGCTGATCCTCGGAGCGGCACGGGTATGGTTATTCCCTCACGTTGATGGAGCAATGACCAATAGCTGGCTATGGCTGGTACCACTGGCTGTCGTGGGCACCTTATTTGTGATCCCCACTGCGGCAGAAATTCCTATCGTGCAGGCCCTCATGGGGCTCGGCCTGGGGACAGCTCCAGCAGTAGCGCTATTGATGACACTGCCGAGCGTCAGCCTGCCGTCGTTATTGATGCTGCGCAAATCCTTTGATCGTCGGGTGCTGGTGGCCGTCGCGTTGCTGACCATGCTGGTGGGCATTATCAGCGGCGTCATCGCGGCGCTGGTCTTCTAGAAAGGTGCACGCGCCGCTGGGTTCACGCGTGGCGGCGCTGCAGTAAATAGTCCCTGACGGCGGCTTGGTCACCGGCAAACTCTATACGCTCGGACTTGCTGTCACGCTGGTAGGCGTACATGGGGTCATAGTATTCGTTGAGCAATTGCTCGATCCATTGCCGATGAGCGTCCACCAGTCCCGTTGCCTGCTGGATCTGCAGGGCGCTGTCCATAATCACCGCCAGGCGATTGTAGCGCTCTCCCCCCAGGCGCCTGAGATTGCTGGCCAGACTCTGACGCAGGCGTTCGGCGAACGCATTGAATCCTTCCTCCGCTCCATGGACAGCGACAAAATCTGCGCACAGGTCGATAACGTAATCCTTGAGGATCCGCTCGACCCGGCTCTCGACGCTGTCCTGCAGCCACACCAGAGGCGCGGATTGCATCTGCCGAAACAGCGAAAGAGGCACCGCACGGCTGCCAATCGCGCGACCTTCGTCCTCGAGTACGAAATGTTCGGCACCGCGATGGCGTTTCTTCAGGATGTCCACAGCCAGAGCATTTTCAAAGTCGATCTGCCCGGGCTGAGCACTGACACGTTTACCGAAGCTGGAGCCGCGATGGTTTGCGTGACCTTCGAGGTCGAGGGCGTTACTCAACCCCGCCAGCACTTCAGTCTTGCCGGAACCGGTCAAGCCCCCGACCACGACCAGTTCACACTCCTGAACGGCGGACTCGATGGTGTCGATAAGGAAGGTGCGCATTGCCTTGTAACCGCCTAGCACACGCGGGTAAGGAACACCGGCGATGTCTTCCAGCCACTGCTGGGTGATCTGCGACCGCAGGCCACCGCGAAAGCAATACAGATAGCCTTCCGGCTGAGACCGGACGAACTCCGCCCAGGCCTCAATACGTGCTTCCTTGGTAGCCCCGGACACCAACTGATGCCCCAAGTCGATGGCGACTTGCTGACCCTGTTGTTTATAGGCAGTGCCGACGGCCTCACGCTCGGCATCGTTCATCAGCGGCAGGTTAATGGACTGACCAAAGGCCCCCTTAGCGAACTCCACGGGCGCGCGGACGTCCATCAGCGGGATATCGTTTAAAAAAATATGGCGCAAGTCGGCGCTGTTGTCCCGCATCAGAACACCTCAACGGCGTTAGCCTGGCGCTCGATCAGCGTGCCTATGGGGCGCAAGCTCAGGCCCATATCGGTGGCGGTCTGCAGAAATTGCGCCTGGCCCTCTGGCGCTACTGCGACCAGCAGGCCGCCACTGGTTTGCGGGTCGCATAGCAAATGTTTTTGCCAATCGGTCAATTTGCCAATGCGGCCCCCATAGCTGTCAAAGTTGCGCAACGTACCCCCGGGTACGCATCCTTGCTCAAGGTAATAATCGACACTGGCCAGGCGCGGCACGGCGCTGGCCTCGATACGTGCGGTCAATCGGCTGCCGTCAGCCATTTCCACCAAATGACCCAGCAGGCCGAAACCGGTGACATCAGTCATCGCGGTGACCCCGGCAAGCTTGCCGAAGCGGCTGCCGATCGTGTTGAGCGTGCACATCTGGTCGCGCGCCACGCCAATGTCGGCGTCCCGCAGGAGTCCTTGTTTCTCGGCGGTGGTTAGCACACCGATCCCCAATGGTTTGGTCAGATAAAGCGTACAGCCCACGGTGGCGGTGTCGTTACGTTTCATAAAACGCTTTTCGACCAGACCCGTGACCGCCAGGCCGAAGATTGGCTCTGGCGCATCAATGGAGTGTCCACCGGCCAGCGGGATGCCCGCAGCATCACAAACTGCACGGCCACCGCGAATCACTTCGCGAGCGATTTCCGGAGCAAGCACGTTGACCGGCCAGCCGAGAATGGCGATGGCCATGATTGGATCTCCACCCATGGCATAGATATCGCTGATAGCGTTGGTGGCGGCAATACGGCCAAAATCGTAGGGGTCGTCGACGATAGGCATGAAGAAATCGGTAGTTGAGACGACTCCGCGCTCTTCATCAATGGCGTAGACCGCCGCGTCGTCCCGCGAAGCATTACCCACCCAAAGCTTTGGATCGAGATTTTGTGCGCCGCTGCCAGCGAGGATCACCTCAAGCACTTGAGGCGATATCTTGCAACCGCAACCGGCGCCGTGGCTGTATTGGGTCAAACGGACCTTTGCGCTCATTGGATGCCACTCTGCGTGTAAAGGGTGGAAGTCTAACAGAGGCAAAGAACAACAGATTGCGCGGACTTAGCACGCTGACGCAGCCCTGAATGCCTAACCAACGAAAAGCCGGTCCGCGAAGCTATCTAGCCCTTTCGCGACCCGGTAGTCGAATCGGCGTCAGTCCTCTTTCACCGCGTCCTCGAAACCAGACAACTCAAGAATCGCTTGGGCACTGGCCATATTAGCTTCCAGTTCGTCGAGTTCCTGTGGGTGCTCTTCTCCCCAACGGTAGAGCATTTCGACAGCCTCGGCGAAAGTCTTGCCCAGCGGCGTCAACTCATATTCCACCTTGGGCGGCACGACACTGTGCACGTGGCGCGCAACCAATCCTCGCGCCTCTACGTCACGTAGCGTTTGCACGAGCATTTTCTTGGAGATGCCGGGCAAAGCCCGTTGCAATTGTCCGGTACGACAACGTCCACCCGGCCATCGATCCAGTGCGTGCAGCACCAGGCTGACCCACTTTACGGTGAACAACCCCATGACCCTGCGTGGGGCGCAACTGGCGTCAAACACCAGCGGTGTAGCGACAATTTCAGGCATCTTATGGTTACCAATAGGTATCTATGTCCCCATATAGTACCTAATTTCCAAGAATGCTCTAGACCTCTACCATCCCCCATCGACCACGCACTTCAATCGAGAGGGACTGTTCATGCCTGCTGCCATTTGGGCACTCGCCATTGCCACCTTCGGCATTGGCACCACTGAGTTTGTCATCGCCGGTCTATTGCCAGGGATTGCAGCCGAGTTCGACATTTCCTTTTCCGCCGCAGGCTACATGGCGACGAGCTATGCGTTAGGAGTGTTCGTAGGGGCACCCTTGCTCATCATCCTTGGCGCCCGCGTGCCGCAGAAAGCCATGCTGGTATCGCTGATGGGGTTCTTCATCGCCGGCAACCTGTTGACGGCACTTTCGCCTACATTTGCCTGGGCCTTGACCGGTCGGGTCCTCACCTCGCTGACACACGGTGCGTTTATCGGAATCGGATCAATTCTGGCATCGGAACTGGTGGCACCCAACCGCCGAACCAGTGCTATCGCCTTCATGTTCAGCGGCCTGACACTCGCCAACCTGATAGGCACGCCAGCGGGCACCTGGCTGGGACAGATGGTTTCCTGGCGGGCGACGTTCATGGCAATCACCGTGATAGGTGTAGTGGCGATGCTGGCTGTAGCGTTGCTGGTGCCTAAAGGCAAACAGCATGAAGTTCCGAGTTTGCGCCGCGAGCTCTCAGCGTTCGTCAATGTGCACGTTTTACTTGCCATGGGCATTACGGTGCTCGGGCCCGCTGCGTTCTTCACGACCATCACCTACATATCGCCAATGATGACGGAGTTAACGGGATACTCGGACAATGGAGTAACGGGCATCCTTTTTCTATTTGGCCTGGGACTGTTCATCGGCAACCTGCTCGGTGGCAAGCTAGCGGATCGCGCCTTGATGCCCTTGTTGTACTTCACCCTGGCGGGACAGGCGCTGGTGCTGTTCGTGTTTTTCTTCGTGGTGGAAAGTCGTTTGGCATCGGCCTTGTGTGTATTGCTGATGGCGGGCTTCGGCTTCGCCAGCGTGTCGCCCATTCAGCGGCTGGTGATGGACAAGGCGCGTGCGGCTGGGGCCCCCAATCTCGCCGCCTCCGTGAACATAGGCTTGTTCAACCTGGGGAACGCAATTGGCGCCTGGCTCGGCGGCTGGGTGATTGCCTTGGGGTTTGGTTATGCCGCGCCCAATTGGGTGGGAGGTATTCTGTCAACGTGCGCATTGGTACTGGCAATCGCGTCTGGATGGCTCACGGTTTCTCATGTGACCAAACGCAAGGAAGCAAGGGTCTGCCCTGCGATCTGAATCAAACCGGCATTTGCCTTGGCGATACCATGAGGTGCACGTTGCCGTGCACCTCGCTTTTGAACTGGCGTCTTAATAACCTACACCGCGCACACCACCGGAAGCCCTGATGGATTCGCCTGTTACCCAATGCGAATCTGCGGAGGCCAGGAACACGGCCAAAGGCGCAATGTCTTCTGGCTCACCGAAACGCCCCAACGGCGTGCCTGCCAGAATTTTCTCACCCAATTCACCCGCAAAATGCCCATCGGTTGCAGGCGTGTTCGTGTGCCCCGGCAGGATCGAGTTGACGCGAATGCCACGCGGCCCCAATTCCCTTGCCAGTGCAAAACTCAACGTGTCGACCGCCCCCTTGGTCGCCGAGTACACACTCGACGCCAGGTAGGGGTCGGTGCTGAGGATTGAGCTGATATTGATGATGCTTGCTTCGGAGCCCATCAGCTTGACGGCCTCTCGTACCGCGAGCAGGTAGCCGAGTACATTGAGATTGAACTGCTTATGAAAGGCTTCTTCAGTCAGATCATCAATCAACTGGAACACCGCAACGCCAGCGTTGTTGACCAGCACATCCAGCGTCCCATACTTTTCACCGACCGCTGCAAACAGGCGCACAACATCAGGCCCGTGGCTCATGTCTGCTTGTATGGCAAAGGCCGAGCCGCCCTGGGCTGTGATATGAGTCACTACTGCATCAGCATCGACCTGGCTGGAAGCGTAATTGACGATGACGGTTGCGCCCTGGGCAGCGAGTGCCTTGGCGATCCCGGCACCTATACCTTTCGACGCCCCCGTGACAACCGCGATTTTTCCTTCGAGTTTCATAACGTGACCTTTTGAAGTTGACTGACATGAGGCTTCGTTGCTGTCGGGTTGCGAACAACGGGAGTGCAACGAACCGTGTGCCGTCAGTATTCGGCCAACGAGCGAACTAACGTTTGTCGGTTATTCGCACATACTTGCCTGATCTTCTCGGCTGGCTTGCTATGAACAGGGATGTAGCTCACGGTAGGCCATGGAAAAGCCAATGACAGAACTGCGCCGCATCGTGATGCGCGCCCATGATAAATGGACGGACACCGGTTTGCCTCGTGTAGCCATGGTCCGTGCCGAGGCCTGCGCCGATCAGGTCTATCAGCCGATGTTGCATCTGGTGCTTCAGGGCACAAAGACGTTATCGATAGGGGAAGAAGTTTCTCGGTACAGCGCTGGGAGTTACTTTCTGGTGCCTGTTGACGTGCCCGCGACGGGCCAGATTCACGCCAGTGCAGCTGATCAACCCTATCTGGCCGTCAGCCTGACCCTGGACGCCGATGTGATTGCTACGTTGCTGATGGACGAGGGCAAGATGCCGAGGGCGCCGCAGAACTCATGCTTCCAGGGCGTGCTCGCGCCGGATGAAATGATTGATGCATGGGTACGAATGATGCGGCTTATGGATAAACCGCATGAGGCCGCGGTGCTGGCACCGATGATCGAACGCGAGATTTTGTTCCGTGCCTTGCAGGGTACTCTGGGCGGCATTCTCCGGGACGTTGCCCGTCCGGATGGGCGTATGACACAGATCCGCCGTGTCACTCAGTGGATTCGCGAGCACTACACTGAGCCTTTTCGCGTCGAGCCGCTCGCGCGCATGTCAGACATGAGCGTTGCCGCCTTCTATCGGCATTTCAAATCGGTCACAGCAATGACGCCTATTCAATATCAGAAGCGCCTGCGCTTGTTGAGGGCTCGGTGGTTGCTGCTGTTCGATACGCTGGACGCTACGTCCATTGCCTACACCGTGGGCTATGAAAGCGCGTCCCAGTTCAATCGAGAGTATGCCCGGCTATTTGGTCTGCCACCGGCCCGGGACGCAGCAAGATTCAGGTCGCCTATTGCCACAGAACACACGCTCAATGAACTGACGGCGACGCCATGACCAGCTACTGCTGAATTAATACGCAGATCTGCAGGAGCCGTCCCGGTGTCCCCGGCACTGCGCTGTCGCGCAGCAAACACGTCCCCTGTAGGAGTGAGCTTGCTCGCGATTCGATTTCCTGGTCGACGAATTTATCGCCTGAACTGACGCTATCGCGAGCAAGATTTTAAAGGTCAGTGATTACCGTCCCTGCAATGCTTTGGGCAAATCCGCCGCCGAAGACCTTCGTCGGAGTGGAAAAGCCTGCGCGCCGCTCTCCGCCCAATACACGGCGTGCCGCTTCAACAGCCGCCAGCGGCGTATAGGAATAACCATTTACGGTTTCGATCACGGACCGTGAAATCGCGCCATCAGCCCCCATAATCTCGACGGCCGCATGCGCTCGATAAGTATCCCTTTCTTCTGCGCTAGGTCCGTCCGGCAGGAGCGAGAGATCGCCCTCTGGAAAAGCTTCGCCAGAAAGATGCACAAACATCGCAATGTTGGGGATACCGGTCGAATGCCACCCCGTCACCAGATCACCGAAAGACAGCGGCACACATAGAACCGGTCCCTCGCCGAAATCAAAGTAGCGTGGCTGGGCATCAGGGGTTGCAACGAGTTCACCATCGACTCTCGCGAGGACACCGGCGCCAATGATTTCGCTGACGCTCATGGCTGACCCACGAGACATTGATCCTGGCACCTGAAGCGCAATGCTCAAGGTCAGAGGCTTGGCGACACGCTGAGCGACATGGACCGCCAGCGAGTCGGTCGGGACAACATCCCATCCAACCCCAGGCAACAGCATGACCTGTGCCGCAACCGCTTCAGCACCCAGCCGTTCGGCCAACCGGTAAACATTGATCTCTGCGGTAATGTCCAGATAATCAACGCCAGCTTTGATGCAGGCGCGCATCAACGCTTCTGCCGTTTGCGCAAATGGTCCCGCGAAGTTCAGCAATACCGAGATACCAGAGAGAAATTTCTCTGTATCCGGACCGATATCAAACACGCGAAAAGGCACACCCAACTGCGCAGCGAGGGCCGCGATTCGAGGGTGATCACGCCCGGCGATTTCAAATTTCAGACCTGATGCTTTCGCACGTTCTGCAGCCATGCGACCGGTATAGCCCGTAGCTCCGTAGATCAGAAGTGTGCTCATTGGGTGCGCTGCCAGTTTTTGTAAACAAACTCCAGGCTGTACCCATCCGGGTCCAGCACATTGGCGGCGTAGTACGCCGGGTCGTAGTGCAATCGCGCACCGGGAGGGCCGTTGTCGATTGCGCCCTGCTTGATCGCAGCGTCATAGGCAGCTTCAACTTCAGCCTTGCTGTTGGCCACGAAACCGATGTGGACAGCGCGACCTTCGACTACCCCTTCACGCAACCAGAAAAATACCCGACCATTGGCGCCGAAGCCTTTCAGATCAGGATGACCCGGCGGACCGTCCTTGCCGTCGTAGTCCAGGCGTCCGGTAATGCCCAGTGGTACAAGAACACCCTCATAGAAGCTGATGGAACGCGCGATGTTGCTCACCGACAGAAAAATATGATCCAGCATGGCAAAACCCTCTCGCTCAGATGTTGTAACCGCCTGCGACTTCGATAGTCTGGGCATTGATCCAGGCGCCCTCTTCGGACAGCAACATGGCGATCACACGAGCGACATCCTCGGGCTCACCCACCCTGCCAAGCGCCGTTTGCGACGCCAGCATCGCTTCAAACTCATCGTTTAGCCCCCCGCCCAGTTCAGTGCGGATAGCGCCGGGTGATACGGCGTTGGCTCGGATACGCCGCTCGCCAAACTCTTTGGCCATGTAGCGGGTCAAGACTTCAAGCCCGCCCTTGAAGGCTGCATAGGGCGCAACACCCGCAGTGGCTACCCGGGTCGTTGCGCTGGTGAGATTGACGATGCTGGCGTTTTCCGCCAGCAGAGGGAGTAGTGCCTGCGTGAGGAAAAACGGGCCCTTGAGGTGCACATTGAACAGGCCATCGAACTGCGCCTCTGTGACCGTGGCCAAGGGGTTGAACAAGCCATATCCCGCATTGTTGACCAGGCCACTCAACGAAGTAGCCGCCCAGGTTTCACGCAGAGCCAGCACCACTTCCTCGCGAAACGCATCGAAGCTGCCAACGTCAGCCACATCGAGTTTTAGCGCAACGGCCTTGCCACCGGTCTGCTCTATGCGCTCCACCACCGACGCTGCGGCTTGCGGGTTGGAATTGTAGGTCAGGATGACTCCCATACCTCGTTGAGCAGCGTGCTCGGCTGCACTTGCACCGATTCCACGGCTGCCGCCAGTAATGACAATAACGCCCATGTGAATTTCCTCTGTGGTTCAAACGTGACTCCACAGTACGCATCACACCGTCCAGGGTCGTACCCGTTCCTACTCGAAACCTGCCCGTTTCTGCTTTTTGCTTGCGCATCGCCATGCTCTGCCTTCAGCATGCTGCAGATGGACAAACAACTGAATGAACTCAGGTCGCTCGCGGCCGGAGCTGAAAACCGGCGTACCGAAACGGGCATCCCGCGCGTGGCCATGGTTCAGGGCAAAATCCCCGAACACATGCTGGCGGCTGTCTATGACCCGATGATCAACCTGATTCTGCAAGGCAGCAAAAGCATGACGGTGGGTGATCGAACGCTGCGGTACGACCCTGCGACCTATTTCGTGATGTCCATTGAATTGCCAGCGGTAGGTTCGGTGCATCCCGCCGAGTCCGGCGAGCCCTACCTGGCAGTCAGCCTGACACTCGATCCCACCGTGTTATCCACGCTGTTTGCTGACTTGCCTGAACCTGCCAGCCGCATCGATAAGAACCTTGGATTTTCGGTCGCGCCGGTCACAACCGAGCTGATGGATGCCTGGGTGCGAATGCTGCGATTGATGGGCGATCCGGATGCCATTGCGGCCCTGTCGCCGGTTTACGAACGAGAGATTATCTTCCGTGTACTTCAAGGCCCCCATGGCTGGATGCTGCGAGAAATTGCAGCACCGGATACCGCCATGGCTCGGGTGAATACAGCGATCCAGTGGATCCGCCGCGACTTTGCTGAGCCGATCAGGGTAGAAAGCCTCGCGCAACGCGCGTCGATGAGCGTCTCGGCTTTCCACCGCCACTTCAAGGCGGTGACTAACCTGAGTCCGTTGCAGTACCAGAAACGCGTCCGCCTGCTCCACGCCCGAACGTTGATGGTCGGCAGTGCCAAAAGCGTCATGGCTGCGGCCTTCGAGGTCGGCTACGAAAGTGCCACGCAATTCAGTCGGGATTATTCACGGGTGTTTGGGCTTCCTCCTGCAAAGGATGCCGACAGGATTCACGGGGACACCAGAGCGTCTGGAAACAAAGCGGTTTGATGAACCGATAATGATGTGGGTGGATAGCTGATTAATTTGCCAGGTCCGCCTCATGTGCAACGTGGCTAATCAGCAAACAACTCTGCATAGAACGGATCATGAATGCCCAGCACATTGACCTCGATATAGTCGTCCTGATACTCAACCGAGTAATCCAGAATCCCGACGCCTGCACATGGAATAACCTGGCCATCCGACGTTTCAACCGTTAGCGCGAGTGCCGACTGATCCGAATGATTAGCTCGGCATTCGCTCTGGATCAAACGGTACCCATCGGCGGGATCGAATTGCCCGAAAGCAACTCCCATTGAAGGATCTGTATTTTCGAGCGCCGAATAGCCCACCAGAGTTGTCCCGCTATAAACTGAAAATCGCGCCATGTGTTTTCCCGCTTAGCCCTCAAGCTCGAATTGTTGAAACCCCACACGCCGGACATAAATAAAAAAGTCATGGTCTGGTTCGTAACTTTCCAGGCTTACGCAGTGTTGCTGACACAGATCATCTTCGAAGATCAGGGTCTGATCCCAATCGAAATCAGGATTTTTCGAAATTGCGTAGCTGGGATTAAGGTTGTCCAGTCCGAACTGGATTGAGTAAACATGCAACGGCGACTCCCCCGTCATATGAGCCTGGCATAGCCGTATTAATTCGGCCATTTGCGCCTTGCACTGCTTTTCGGCAAACATCAGCGCTTGCGGCAAATCCTCTCATGCAGCATTAACGAGGCGCTGAGCTGCGGCAAGCCGACGGTCAGGCGACTCGCCATTGCGGTGCTCGACGTAGATCAATCGGCTCCCGAACTGGAACTCGCATAACCAGACGCCCGACGGAGCGCGCCAGTGTCCGAGCATGGATTCGGTTAACAGGTTGATGGCCATGTTGAGCGCTTTGCAGAACGAAAGGTGCTTAGGTTAACTGCTCAGTACCCAGCCTGGGAATCAAGTAACCCCTTACGACCGACCCTTCACCAGCACATCAATTGGCAGAGCATTCCAAATCGAACAGCATGCCTTCAGTCACCACCTTCTTGCGGAGTTGTGCTGCCTGTCACTGAAGCAACTGGCGAATTCAGTTCAGCCGAAGCTCAAAGCCGGTTGAAATACCAGGCTGTCAAAGCTCGAATCGGATCCGCCGCTCGCGACGTTGCGCCTCCGGCAGCGCCTCGCCGCGCCGAACCGCTGCAAGCAACTGCTCGACGCCCACATGGATGGCGTCGGCAGGTACATTGCACGGTTTGAAGTTCGCCACGTTGTCGAGACCCTCGCGGTGTGCGCGAATGATTTTGACGTCCTGCTGAATCACGATGTGCGTGTACAGATGGATGAACGGACGCAGTATTCGCAACACCCAACGCGGCATCGGAAAACGGTAGGCGATGTAGGTGTAGACGCGTGACTGGCGATCATTGACCGGGGTGATCTGGCTGACGATCAGAAAGCCAGAGCGTGCGCCCCACAAGTAATCACAAAAGGTCACATTCGGCGCCAGGAAGCGATCCGTGTGCACCAGCGGCTCGGCGTCCGGGTTGGTCAGCCATTGCATCAGGCCGATCTCGTCGACTTCATCGTGATAGACGACCTCGATGCTTTGCGCCTTGCAAGCCAGCGTCGCCTCCATTGCGCGACCGCTGCTCGACCGAAAAATACCTTCATGAACGAATACCGTGTGCGGCACATCCAGAAAGTTCTGCACCAGACTGCCAACATCGGCGTCGAAGGTGTTGATCATGAAATAGGATTGCCACGGACGCTCGCCATAGGCGGGAAGCCGGAAAATCGGTGTGTCGCGAGCATCGCCCGTACCGGTGTACACCCAGACCAGTCCATCCTGCTCGCACACCGAAAAATGACGCTGTCGATAGCGATAACCGGGCGACTTCGGTTCGCCCTGCTCGGCATCCACGCTGGGAATATGGGCCACGCGCCCGTTCGCGTCGTAGCGCCAGCCGTGATACGGGCACACAAGGCAGTCATCGGTGATTTTACCGGCAGATAACCGGGTGCCTCGGTGCACGCACTGGTCGAGCAGCGCCGCTGCCTTTCCGCTGCGCTGGCGAAACAGGACGATGTTCAGGCCGAGAATCGTCGCCCGGTAAGGTTTGCCTTTGCGCAATTGCTTTTGCGTGCACGCCACATACCATTGCTCACGCGTGCCATCGCCAGGTGTGTCAGTGTCAGGCGTATCGATGTCGCTGCTCAAACGTGCGGGCATTCAGGTTCTTCCGTGATTGCAAGGAGGGCATTGGCCGTGTCCAGTCGACTGATCAGCGCGCGCGGTTTGACGTCGCCCGCACGAATTCCGGTTGCCTCCGCCGCGCGCTGCAGCAACGCTGCGAGTTTTTGCGCGCCGCCACTCACCAAACGTACACGTACCGGCCCCAACTGACCCAGCGTGCGTGCATGGCAATAGTGGAAGGAGCCTTGCAGCGCTGCTTCGATGTCGTGTGCCAACACTTGGCAGGGTATAGCCGCTGATGTCGACACAAGGGCTACATAATGCGGCAATGTTTTTCTGGAGTCAGGGATCAGGCAAGCGCTGTCTGCATTGTGGATGCACTGTGCCAGAACACCCTCCACAAGCTGCTCATCCAGTTTCTCGCCCACCAGATCGCAGGCACTTGCACTGCGCCCGATAAACTCCACCCTTGGCGTACCGCCCTGTTTGCCGACCACACGCACCCGATCACCCAAGGCATACCGGTAAAGACCCGCCCCGGTGGTCAGCAACACTTGCGCGGTTTCGCCCATGCGTAGCGAGTGAGCGCCTTTCGGCAGACCATCGTCACCGACGAATTCCAGATAGTGACTGCCAATCGCCAGCGGGCAGCCTGCCCCTTCGCCAAACGGCACGCTGACCACGCCTTCGGTGGCGAACAAGCCTTTTGGCAACCAGCGAGCCTGAGGAAAACGCGCCGCCAGTTGCGCGGCGTACCCGCGACTAGGCCCGTCCATCCAGCAGCTGACCGCTGCCAGACGCGGCCATAACTCGGTGAATACCCCTTGAGCACGGGCATGGCGCAAGGCTTGTTTGCGCGGTGCTGGCAGCATTGCTTCGAGCCAGTCACAGGTCTGCCGGCTTTCGGGGTTTTCGGTGTCGAACAATGGTTGTAGCAGACTGGTCAGAAACGTCGGGCTCCACACGCTGATAATGCTCAAGTCGGCATCGGCAACCAGGGCCAGCAGCGTTTGCCTGCGCCAGTGCACAACGTCATGAGCCATGTCGGGGATCAGCAAAGTGCCCGCCAGCCCGGCAATTGCACTGCCTTGCAGGTATTGCAGATCGCTGACACTGCCAATCGGGATGCCATTGGCGCTCATGGCAGGTTGCTGCAAGGGCGGTGACATGGACCAGTAGCCGCTGCCGTGGCTGATTTCCGGAACCTGGCGGTACATATCAGCCAGCCAGACCGTCAGCGAGCCCTGCAACTGGGCAAGAAATTCCCGCGTGTAGGGGATATGTTTCTGCAACGCGCTATTGCCGCTGCTGCGCTCGAAAAACAACGGTGGGCGGGTAGTCAGCACCGCGCCGCGGTCGTGCTGTGCCTGTTCGATCCAAGGCTGCAATTGTGCGTAAGTGTGGGGCGGCACCTTATCGCGAAAGTCGCTGGCGTTGCGGATCCCGGCAAAGTCATGGGCACGGCCAAACGCACAATCGCGATTGGCCGACAACATGCCTAACAACAAACGCTCCTGAGCCTGCTCAGGTTGCTCGAACTGCGTCTGCCAGTGGTCCAGTACGGCGTGCGTACTGTCAATGAATGACTGCCAAAGCGCTCTTTTTACGTCGCCATCGGTCTGCATCAAAAATAGGTCTTGTCGAGACTGGACAGGTCATCGGGCAATCGCTGCGGCGGCGTGAACACCTGGAGCCAGCCGAACCACAGCGGCCGGGTTTCCTTGAGGTCCGATGCCGCATGCATGTGCTGCCAGTGCATCTGCGAGTGACGGTGGTGAGTCAGGTTGTAATTGAAGTTGAGGAATGCCCAGCGAACCAAACGCGGCGCACGCATGTTGTAGGCACCTTCGACGACATCTATCGGGGTACGCATGTGGTAGACCCACTGCAGTGACGACCAGGAAAAACCGAATGCGATGTAGGTAACGAGCACCACTTCCCAGGTCCAGCCAAACAGGTACGCGCACGCCAGCCACACGATAATGCCTGCAACGACTTCCTTGCGGATACGCCGAAAGTCGTCGATGGAGAAGTCCTTGAACGCCGCTGCATAAGTGTTGACCTCACCACTTTGCGACCAGCGATCGGCCACGCGCGGCGGCAGCAAAGGCAGCAGCAGGCTGCCGATGAATGCCGCCAGCCAGATACCGCCGAGCACCGCAAAATAGTATTCCAGGCGTTTGCGCAGCAACGATTCATCCGGCATGGCGAAGTCCGCCAGCTCGGCACGCGTACGGTTTCGCGAGTGATGCCCGAGGTGGTTGATGTGGATCAGCGTCGCGGAGGCGCCAAACAGGGTGGAAGCCCAGCACATCATCAGGTAATTGGTGGTCTTGTTACTGTGCGCGAGGCTGTGAAACGCCTCATGCATCATCGAGAACACGCCTTGCATGACCAGACAGAACGGAATCAGGATCAGCCATTTCCACGCACCTGCGTCGGTGTGCGACAACCATGTGAGGGTCCCGCCCCAGAGCAGCGTCTGGAAAGCCAGCACCGCCAGATTCGCCAAATCGAAACGGCGTGCTGGCAAAATATCCTTATAAGTGCGCATAAAGTAACCACATGTAAAAATGCAGAGTATACCTGCCCGCGCATGCGGAAGTTTATTCGGCAGTTTCAAGCCTGCCGGACTCTGGCACACTGTCCACCCTGATCATCACAGTAAGCCGGGCACCATGTCGCTGTTCAAACGCATCCTCTCACGACGCTCGGCGGCACAGCTCTCCCCGCAGGTTATCGCGTACCGCTCGATACGCTTTACCTTCGATGACAGCATCCCCCGCTACTGGCACGCAGGCCGGACACACACCACGCGCTTTTTCGACTGCCTGTCGTTCATGTTCCCTCAGGGGGAAAGAATCTTCATCGAAAGCGTGGTGCATTTTCGCCACAAGCTCGCCAAGGGCAGCGCGCTCGACAAGGCCGTCGACGACTTTATCTATCAGGAAGCGTCACACATGCGCGAGCACCGCGCCTATAACCAGCGGCTTGGCGCACAAGGCGCGCCGGTCGAAAAGCTGGAACGCATGCTGCTGCGGCGTAGAAAGGAAAGCGAGCGGCTACCGGCCAGCTTCCGACTGGCGCTGACCGCCAGCCTTGAACACATCACCTCGATACTTTCAGATCAGCTTTTGCGTAACCCGGCATACCTCAGGGGCGCGGACCCGACAATGGCAGGCCTGTGGCGCTGGCACGCTCTGGAAGAGATCGAGCACAAGGCGGTTGCCTATGACGTGCTGTGTGTCGTCGAACGCAACCCGGTATGGCGTTACCTGCTTCGCTGTGTGGCAATGATCAGCCTGTCGGTGTATTTCACCTTCGATCTCGCATACTTCACCTATCACTTGGTGCACGGCGACAAACAACACCGCAACTGGCGTGAATGGCTGCGTTTGCAGTGGTGGCTGTTCGTCAATCCGGGCCTGCTTTCGCGCATCGTGCCTGCCGGGCTGTTCTGGTTTTTGCCCGGTTTCCACCCCAACCGCATCGATACCCGCGAGCTTCTCGACAGTGCTCGCCAGGCGCTCGATGAACAGCGTTGAGCAAAGCGATCAGGGCCGATCCGCATGACGAATATCTGGACCCCCGAGGGTTTTGACGACTGGCAAAGCCATTTCCCGGCTACAGCCTTCGTGCGCCCGCCTGCAGCACTGGACTGGACCGAACTGTTCCTCAAAGGCTGGAGAACGCCCCGGCTCGGCCTGCCGAAAGACACGCTGGTGGTGCTGGTTGCAGGGCTTTATTCGGAATTCATACTCTATTGCAACCGGGCCTGTGCGCGGTCGCTGAAGTCCGAGGGCTACGAGGTCCTGCGCATGCCGGTGCGCTCCTCGCGCGGCGTAATTACGCAGGGCGAACACATTGCGACGGTACTCGGCAGGCGCCTCAAACCAGGGCAGCGGTTTGTGGTGCTGGCGCACAGCAAGGGCAGTCTGGACACGCTGGCGACGCTGACGCAGAACCCGTCCTTGCTCGACGCCTGTGACGGCATCGCGCTGGTGCAACCGCCGGTTGGCCCCTCGCCGATCATCGATGACTTGCTGGGCTACAGCACTCCGGAAGGTGGCCCGGGCTATGCCATGGACCGGTTTCGTCAGGCGATGGTCAACAGCACACTGCTCGCCGAGGGCACACGGGATATCAGCAGCCACCGAGACCCGCAGGTCGCCAACATGCTGTCCGCCCTGCCGGATACGCTGCATTGTGTCCATGTTGTCAGTTGGTCAGCGGTGCGACGCTCGCGCTTCGACACTCACCATCAACGCCTGAACGCCCTGCGTCCGGGGCATGCGCATGATGGCCAGTTCTATATGGAAGACCTGGCAATACCAGGCCTGCCGCAAATCTGCCTGCCGGATGTGGATCATGGCCAGCCGATACTGGGCGGCGCCGGGTTTGATCCGGCAAGGTTCTGGCGAACGTTGCTGGAAGTCCTGCACCAGACCCTACCGGTCAGAACCCATCACACCAGGTAGATCTCGAACCCCGGAATTCCCGCCGCACTCGCCTCGGTAAAAACAGGGGTGTTGCTGCCGCAGGGGGCCGTGTAAAGATCCATCGGCAAGGACACGCTGCGGTAACGGCGCAGCGCCGGCCACAGCGGGTCATGGTCGTACAGGCATAGCTGCATCAGCGAATATTCTTTGCGCACCTGCGCCCAGGCGACATCCAGCAAAGCGGCAAACACCTGGGGATCACGCTGTCGAACCTGTAGATGGGTCAGGTAGATATCTCGCAGGGCGTTACCCGGCGAGGCAATGCCCGGTCGGCCAGCCAGCGGGGCGACCGCGTTGTAGCCCACGCGCAGCAACTGCTGGGCCACGGGCATTTGCTCGACAACGATCCGTTTTATCTTTCCTGCATCCCATGGCGCAACACAGCCAAGCAGGTTATCGCGCTCATCGACCGCCAGCAGAAACGAGCCAATGCTGAAGTCAGGCCAGTGGCTGAGCCTGCGCTCGAATTCTGCTTCGCTGAACACGCACCCGAAGGATTGCCGTGACGACTCGCTGTCGAGAAACGCCCTCAGCGCATCCAGATGTCGCGGCTCCGCGTGCATCACTCGCACCCTGGGGCATGTGCGAGGTGCGCGACTCAAGCCACGCTGGGCATACACCGAAACATTGCTGTAGCCACGCCAGTGGGCAAGTTTCAACGGGTTTGCACGCCGTCGTCCCAACAGCGATTGAATGGCCAGCGGGTTATCGCGAATGATGCAGCAGTAAGCCTGCTGCACGCCTGTCTGCAGGGACAGATCGGCGAGACGCGTCTGGACTTCTGCCATCCATGAGCGGGACAGCTTGCGGTCGGGCATCAGTCGTAAATCACCCAGATAGGCAACCGGTTCAGCGCTGCCCTGCAGGTAACCATCGCGTACCACCAGACTGGCCGAGCCGCGCAGCTCGCCTTCCGGGCTTTGGGCGACCCAGGTGCGGTGATCGGCGGCATGGCAGTTGTGAAGGGCAAAGTAATCCGGGCTGCGATCAAAGCGCAGCGGCATGCTGCCGCGCATGGCGTGACGCTGTTGAAAATCCAGAAGCTGCGAGTTGTCCGCCGTACCCGCCTGACGAATCAGCACGTTGAGTACTGCTCGGCCATGATCAGGCGTCGCGCCAGCGGCCGCAGGTTTTCAGGCGTGAAGCGACACAGGCAAACCAGCTCGTCGCCCTGAGCATAACCAGGGTTTTTCTGCAGAAAGTAGGCAACGTCCGGCAACCTCGCATGATTTTCCGACACCTGTGCAAGCTCTGCGGTCAGCCGCCCCTGCGGTGTCTTGAAGGACAGCAGGCCGGTTGCCGGGTCGTAGGCATCGCCAAAACGCGTATACGCCAGGTGATCCATCAACGCCTGCACATGAGGTTCGGTCAAATGCCCCGCACGGGGTGCGTAATCCAGTACCATCGCCCGCAGATAGCGATAAGTCCGGTGCCCTTTGCAGATCAGAAACCAGTACAGGGGCACGTCGGGAGCCTGACGCCACAGGTCGCCAATCAGTCGGGACCAGGCGAACGCGAGCTGCTGGCTGCCCCAGTGTTCAGGGGTAATGATGGTGTCGCCGGAAAAAATAAACCTGCCGGGCTGGTTGTCCCAGTGCATTTCAAACAGCTTGAGCGTCGAAAAGCCCATGATCGTGTCAGAGGCGTCACGCAGCACGACGCAGTGGGTCTTGTCGTCAAGGTCCTGCTTGAACCGTAACAGACAAGTATCCTGATAACAGGCGGAATAAATCTCGAACATCCGATCGATATCATTCGGTTGCAGATCGGAGCGCTGTACAGCAGTCGCGCACAAACTCATGGAGGCCTTCGATGTATGGATACACAATGACCGGATTCTGAATGGCCGGGCGGCTGAGGGCAATAAATCTGTCAGCTCAATTCAGTGCCCGCCCCAACTCTTCTGCAATGTTCATTGCGCACCTGTCAGGCTGAGTGTCCGCTTGCGCACGTATCGATTGAACCAGGCTTTATCCTCATAGGTTTTGTTCACATGCACCCTCCTCATTCCGCCGCTTCCAGCGTTGATCGGCCTATTACCTGGCTGATGATGTACCTGTTGGTCACCGGCCTGCTGTACTTTCTGGTCACGCATGTACCCATGGGTTCTGTGCAGCTTGTGCAGCCCGGAATTGTCGACGCTCACGTTCCCCTTCTCCCGTTCACGCTGCCCCTGTACCTCAGCTACCCCTTGGTCATGCCGGTGCTCGTGTACATGGGGCGTCAGTCGACATGGCTGCTGCCGACTTTCTTTGCCGGTGCCCTCGCGGCGGGCTTGTGTCTGGTCTGCCATCTGTTCTGGCCAACCATGATCCTGCGCCCTGAAACCGGCGCTGCCTGGCTCGACTGGCTGTACCGGCTCGATGCCCCACTGGCCGCCTCGCCCAGCGGGCATGTGGCATTGCCTGTGGCAATCAGCGTCGCAATGGCTGGCTTGCGACTGCAAAAAGCCTGGGTATTTGCCGTCTGGAGTGTGGTGCTGATGCTGACGGTGATGACCACCGGGCAGCACGTGTTTACCGACATGGCCTATGGCGTGGCCATCGGTG
The DNA here is from genome assembly GCF_014357575.1 of Pseudomonas folii. Classification (GTDB taxonomy): domain Bacteria; phylum Pseudomonadota; class Gammaproteobacteria; order Pseudomonadales; family Pseudomonadaceae; genus Aquipseudomonas; species Aquipseudomonas folii. Next base: position 37,128 of record NZ_JACONW010000003.1, read on the forward strand.
TAGCGTGCGGCGTAGCGACGCTGATCTTCAAGCGCTATGCGGTCGACATGCGCACCCTGTCGGCGCTGTTGCTCGAATGGCTGTGCATCCTCGTCACGATCCGCGTTGCGGTTTATCTCGCAGACTGGCGTTTTTACCTGTTGGCAATGCTCATCGTTGCAGCACGCCAGCACGCCCTGTTCGTGCTGTATCACGACGCCACCCACTACAATCTGACCCGCCGACGCAGCACCAACGACTTTCTGATTAACCTGGCGATCGGTGTCCCGGGCCTGGTGCCCATCGAATTCTATCGCCCGCTGCACCTTGATCATCATCAGCACGCCGGGACCGAGCAGGACCCGGAGCGCCGCTTCCTCTATTTCCGTCAGCCGTGGCGTTTTCAGCCGTTGAGCGCAAAGCTTCTGGCCAGACAACTGCTGGGTGACCTGCTGATGGTCAATACGCTGCGCAACATCGCGGCCTACAAAGCTGCCGGTGGCGCGCCACCCAGGCTCACCCGGCCTTTGATTGCCGCAGCGCTGGTCTGGCTGATGATTGTGGCCTGCCTTGTCTGGCAATGCTCAATCCAGGAAGTGGGCTTGCTGGCGATGCTGTGGTTCATCCCCCTGATCACCCTCGGCACTCTGCTGCAGAAAATCCGCAGCATTGCCGAGCACAGCGGCGGCCCCGGCGTCACACCCGGCTGGCAGGAATGGACGTACGCCTGGCGCGTGGGCTGGCTGGGACGGTTTTTCATCTGGCCTTACAACATCAACCTGCATCTGCAGCATCACCGCACAGCGAGCATCCCCTGGCATGCCCTGCCCGGCGCCGTCGGCAAAGACGAACACCTTCTGCCGTCACGGGCATTGCCGTCGCTGATGTGGTCAGGGCTGCGGCGCAAATCCTGATGCGTATTCTGCATCCGATTCCTGCTCCATCCAGTCAACCACATTGCCCCCTCAACTCCGTGATATCCCGCTTGGGCGGTACGCCGAACAAGCGGCTGTATTCACGGCTGAATTGGGACGGGCTTTCGTAGCCGACTTTGAATGCCGCGGTAGATACATCCTTGTGTTCGTTGAGCATCAAACGCCTTGCCTCGTTCAACCGTAGCCATTTCTGGTACTGCAAAGGGCTCATGGCGGTGAGCTGGCGGAAGTGATGATGAAAGGTTGCAGCGCTCATTTGCACCTGGGCTGCCAGTTCGTCGACACGAAGCGCGGAGGCATAATTCAGTTTCAGCCAGTCGATTGCCTTGGCGATGCGATAGCCTTGGCCGTCAACGGCTGTGATCTGTCGCAGCCTGCTCGCCTGATCGCTCATCAATAGCCGGTAGTGAATTTCGCGCTTGATCAGAGGGGCGAGAATCGGAATGGCGTCGGGCTCTTCAAGCAACGCCAGCAAGCGCTCGAACGAGGCCAACAACGCATCGGTCACTGAGCCGATGCCGACCCCCGCCACTACCGATTTATCACGGACCGGCGCCAGACAACCCTGCGCTGCCAGTTCAGCCAGCATGCGCACATCCAGCTTCAGTGTCAGCCCAAGGCAGGGTTGTTCCGGGCTAGCGGCCAGCACTTCAGAATTGGCAGGCAAATTCAGGGATGTGATCAGAAAACGTGACGTGTCGTACGGATATCCCTCGCCACCGACCCACAGCTGCTTCTCGCCACGGGCGACCAGAATGATGCTCGGCTCGACCATGCACACCACCGGTGGCGAGGGGTGCTCACGGCGGAAGAAGCCAAGCCCCTCAATGGGCGTACCGAAATCACCCGGACGGTCAATCCGGTTGCCAATGATCTGCGCCAGCCTTTCCTGTGCCGACGAGTGTTGAGCAGCAGTGTTTTTATTGGTCGCCATATTCGTCTCGCGTCTCTTCACTGAACTCTAACCCGACGGCATTCAGGCGTCCTGCAAAAAAACAGAGACTCAGAGGATCAGGCAAGTAAGTCAGTGGAATGCACTACAGAGCCTCCGTTGATACCGGGAAAATGATCATCAATGACATCTGGTGCGCAAAGGCCAACTGGCAACACTCCCCTCACGCGGCATCGACTCAGGTGCAGCGGCGCTTCACGCTCTAAAGGACACATCATTCAATGACCAACACCTATCACGCCTCCCGACAGAACAATCAGCATTCATGGGGCGCAGTGCTCGCCATGTCCCTCGCAGCTTTCGCACTGGTCGCGTCGGAGTTCATGCCTGTCAGCCTGCTAACGCCCATTGCTGCCGACCTGAACGTTACCGAGGGGCAAGCCGGGCAAGGTATTTCCGTGTCGGGTCTGTTCGCCCTGCTCACCAGTCTGCTGATCCCGGCAGTCGCGGCGCGGGTTGACCGCAAGCTGCTGCTCCTGTCGCTCACGCTGCTGATGATCATCTCCGGCACCGTGGTGGCGTTCGCCCCCAACTACTCAATCTTCATGGCCGGACGCGCACTGATCGGCGTCGCCATTGGAGGTTTCTGGTCACTGTCTGCAGCAACGGCGATGCGGCTGGTACCGGAAGATCAGGTGACACGGGCCATGGCCATCGTCAATGGCGGCAACGCGTTGGCGACCGTTGTTGCGGCACCTTTGGGAAGTTTCCTTGGCGCCTTGATCGGCTGGCGCGGGGCGTTTTTCTGCGTCGTGCCTGTCGCCCTGCTCGCCTCTGCGTGGCTGCTGTTCAGCCTGCCCGCGATGAAAGCAATCGGCAGTAAAAGCAGCACTAACGTGTTCCAGTTGATGAAAAAGATGCCCGTGGCATTGGGCATGGTGGCGGTCAGCGTGTTTTTCATGGGGCAGTTCATGCTGTTCACTTACCTGCGCCCGTTCCTTGAAACCGTCACGCATGTCAGCGTTTCCATGCTTTCTCTGATGTTGCTGATCCTGGGCCTGTCCGGTCTGGCGGGCACATTCCTGATCGAGATCTTTCTCAAAAACGGCCTGCATCGAACACTGATTGTTATCCCTATGCTGATGGCTGTAATCGCACTGGCATTGGTTTCATTTGGCAGTTCATCGATTGCCACAGCGGTACTGCTGGGCTTCTGGGGACTGGTTGCCACCGCCGCGCCGGTGGGATGGTGGACATGGCTGGCGAAAACCCTGCCTGACGATGCAGAAGCAGGCGGCGGACTGATGGTCGCGATTGTTCAGTTGGCAATCGCGCTGGGCGCAACGGTTGGCGGTTTTGTGTTCGACCTGAGCGGCTACCGGGCCACCTTCGAATTGAGCGCTGCGTTGCTGGTGGTCGCTGCGGTGCTTGCGCTGCTGGCGGCGCGGGCCGCGTCAGGTTTATCGCGAGCATCAGCTGACACGGTGAATTGACTCACACGCGCTGGATATCCTGCGCTTCTCTCGACAAGGAGATATTCATGACCCGATTACATCGCTTACGTCAAAGTGCTCTGCGCGTAATGGTTGGCCTGATGGCTCTCGGCACTCAGGTCATATCCAACGCGGCCATCGCGGAAACAACCACGACGTCCACACGAACAAATGAGCAACGCATATCGATGACGGTTGGCGAACGCCGTTTCACTGTCACTCTCGCTGACAACGAGACTGGCCGGGCATTCGCTGCAAGGCTTCCGCTCACCCTGGACATGCCCGACCTGAACGACAATGAGAAACACGTCACCCTGTCGCAGCAGTTGCCCACCGCACCATTCCGTCCGGGCGTGATCCGTAACGGTGATCTCATGCTGTACGGTTCGAACACGCTGGTGCTTTTTTACCTTACGTTTGATTCGCCCTATTCATACACCCGGATTGGCCGGGTGGAGGATGCAGGCGATCTGGCTCAGGTCCTCGGAAGAAACAGCGCTCGGGTGGTGTTTGCTGCGCAATAGGCGACTGACGATACGATCACGCTGGCTCACCGATACACCACCACCGAACCTTGACTTCGTCGTCCGGCTGGGTCACGTCATGCCCGTGCTCCACAAAATGCTCGGGCAGATGCAATGCAAGCGTCTGGCTTAACAAATCAGGCTTAAGGGCATTGGTTTGCCCTAAAAAGCTCAGGTAATAATCTCGATCATAAAAAACCGTGACCTCACTCTGGTGAACCCAAGGCCAGACAAAAATGCATGCGACCCGATAGTAACCCTGCGAACGGTCGGCGGCTCTGGACAGATGGGCAGCGGCTTCAAGCAACTGTTGAATGCAGAGCGCCTGAACTTCGATTCTGGCCCAAGAACCCTGTACCAACGACATATCGACCGGGATTTTAAAGTTGTTATATTTTTCCCCTTTCTCAGAACGAGGGTAATAAATATCACTGAAGCTTGAGGCCCAACGCTCCAATGCACGAAGGCGGCGAGCAACGCCCCTGACTCGCTTGCCGCTGGTACTTATTTTTCTCATGCACAGACCTGCCAAAATCAATTCGCCACGTAGTCGCCCGGACTATCCGACATAAGAAAAAACAGCGTACTCAAACCCGTTGAATGAAAAAAGCGCGACTTCTTTCATGCCCATTTTCAGATGGGCACGCAGAGAGGGTTCGTTGTCCCGGCGTATGAACAGAACGCCCTCACGCCCCGGTTCAAGGCTTCGCAGATCAGCAAACATCTTCTGCGCCAAGCCTTTGCCGCGCTCTTGCTCTCCGACACAGATCGGGCCGTAGACATAGGCGTCGGGCGCACCGTGATAAGCCGAGAACATGGCTTGCACGATTGGCAGATCCGCGTTCATTGCCCGAGTGGTGGTCATCAGAAAACCAGTGACACGCCCATCGCGGCGCGCAACGATCAGTGGCATTTCATTCATCATAGCCTCTACCCGCGACCGTGGCAGGCTTGCAGAGAGTGAGCCGCCCTGGGCGATTTGATTGGCAGCCTGAAGCTCTAGAATCCCAGCCAGGTCAGCTTCGTCAGCTCTGCCGATATGGGTTTGATGCTGGGTCATTTGGGCTATTCCACTGTTAGCGTCCATGCGCCGATACTAACCGGCGTGCGGTAATGCACAAGGGTGTCCGTCACCTGCGACGATGGTCGACAGTATCGGCGATGAAAGGCTGCTGTCGGCCAAGAGCGGCCAGTCTATGTCCCTTGAATAAGCGCTAAACAAGGTAAATTTCGCGATGAAAAGCTGGATAGCTAATACGAAAATTGATGCCCTGTTAGGGGCTAGCTCTCAACAATTTGATGGCGTGAAGGTCAGGCGGACCCTTATAGAATACTGCGACAGGTATCAAAAGATTTATCCTTTTGACATCGTGGAAGAGCCACTTGGTTTTCTGAAAAGCAATGTAAATTCAGATGGTCAATATAAGGAGATGCGAGCACTGCTTAGGGTTGCCGCTGAAGAATACTGCATTAGTTTAAACGAGATAGCCGATGCTCTTCTTGACCTGATAGACACTCCTATCCTTACTACGGACCAGGCAAAAAAAGTTATCAACCACGTTTTCGAAGCATTTTCCTGCAATGAAAGCCCCGAAGATTTCATCCAAAGAGAGGATGCGTATTTATGCGAAAATCTATTTGCGATTACCTCCAGCTAGCAAACGGTTGAAACCTCTAGCCTTGCTCACAATGACTGGCCGCTTTTGGCGGATGGCTGACTGCGGCGAGGCGCTTTATACGCTCTCCCCTCAAGCGGGCGTCGCCCAAACCTCTTGGCTGCGGAGCGAAACAATCGCACCACTGGAAAAAGCGGAGCACACATGGACAAGAAGGCGAAAAACATACTTTTTAAAACATACTGGGGTAGCAATGGCTGGCTTCCTGCCCCGAAGACGGAATCTCAGGATTTCGCCTATGCAAAAGCTCAAGGCTTGATGTTTGAACCCGTGAGCATCGGCCACGACCAGTGCGTGGGCGAGGTATTGGACATGGTCAAGCGAATCCCCGCAGCCAAGGCAGCCTGTGCATTTGTAGCCAGTCTTTCCACAAGAAGACTGGATTGGCGGTCTGGCGTGGCTTCATATCATCTTGCCTGCCAAATGGCTCTTCATCACTACACGCCGGCTGTTAGTGGTCACAGCTACCTTCCAGACGGTACGGTCACCGCAACAAGTTATACGTGCGCTGTTTGTCGCGATGTGGTGCCCGGCCTCACGGTCGGCGACGATCAATACACAGATGTGAACCTCAATGTCCTCAACTTCGAGCGCATAAAATGGGGCGGCGTCCGCCACGGCAAGTTGATCTACACGTGGTTCGACCTTCAGGAACTGTTGCGTGCCGACATCCCCGATCCGAAGGAAGAGGATTTAGCAATTCTCCAGGCAATCCTTGAGATCATCGAACTAAGCCAACCTGGCGACCACGCCGGCACATTGGAAAAACGGTTGGCAGGCGTGGTGAAGTCTTCAAAGAACGAGCGGCGGGTGATTATCGACGTCCTTGCACACTTGGACGTGCTCAAACCAGCGTCATTCGAACGGCCTATTCACAGCAGAAGCGACTGGTCGGGAGCGGCTGCATGCTGGCGCGGAGAGGACAAGTTCGATCACGAGGCAGTGCGCAAACATTTCGGCAAGTGGCTCCACAGGTGAGGTCAATCATCGTCGACTCATGCCATCGGATACCTTTCAACTCCTCGAATTACATTTCTATTTAGCTGTCTGGCAGACATTTCTGAACAGCCTCGACGCGTGTCGGGTCGGGATGGTTCCCCGCGACAAGATGAGTTCTGTGGAAGTCGGGCGATGAGTCCAGCCTGCCTCGGTCTTCGCTCTGGCGGCTCCTTATCTGCTGAATGAACAAGGACAGCGTAAGAGTTATGCCGAACCAGTACTCGACAGGGGGCTGTCCATTTTTGGCCGATGGATGTCGGTAGCTAGTGTTCGCTTTCGGTCAGTCAAATTGAGTTGAACAGGCCGAGATATGAAATGGTTGCAGTGCTCTCCGGCAAGCGTACCAGCGGTTCTACTTGGGTAGAGGTCGAACGATGGTCGCCCCAGATGGCATTAGAGCCCACAATGATAAAATGCGTGAATTCTCGGGCCTTGGAGTCGAGCAGCGCTATTTCGGACTGACTGCGGATTTGCCCTATGACGTCTTCTGGGGTGCCGGCAAGCTCAACGAAATCTGAATCCATATGGAACCCAAGATCTTCCGCCAGTCTCCAGGTCGGATTGCGTTGTTCCCACGAAACGTACTCGGCTTCGCTTGCGCTTTCAGGGGGCTCTGGCTCCCATTGTTCAAACACAAATTTATGCGCCTCGGCTTCGGTAGCGAAATTGGCACCAAAGAGATGAAAGGGCCAGAAGCCATCTTGCATGACACGACCTCAGTTGTTGGTGAGTCGTCAGGATCGTACCTGATTAAAGGTGGATGAGCAGCGTGTCAGGTAACCCTGGCGGGCAAAAGATGCTCACAGAAAAGAAATATGTGTTGGTGCCTGTCAGTCGTGGAAAATAAGGAAACCCTGAATGTGGCTTAAACCTGTTGCACTTGCAATCATGCTGCTACTGCTTGTGACGGCCTGTTTTGCCAAGCCGTTTCAGCCACCCACCGATGAAGTGGAGCTCTGGAAGAAGCCTGGCGAGGACGAGCGGCAGGTGCTCTCCTCGATGTTGGCGTGCGGTTCAACGAATCGCTACGGCATTGACCCCAAGGCCACGCTCGAGCAGAAAGCAGAACGCTTCGAGTGTATGAAGCGCGCAGGCTACACCCGCAGTGACGGCTTCGATCTCTGTGCTTTGGACACCAGGCATGAGCTGAAGGCATGTGCGTCGGCACGTTGAGGCCAAAAGACATCGCCCGTAAAGGAGCGATCGGCATTGGAATCCCTAATGCGAAAGAGATCATCTCCCTCACGTTCAACACCATGTTGGACATAATCCTCCGGGCATCATAATTCTCGACCGCCAGCTAAGCCAAGGGTCTACTGCAGTCGATGCGGCGACAGATGAAGTGGTATCCGTTAAATCAATGCAGAAAACGCAACTGGCCCAATGAACTGAAACGTCGTGAGCCTAGGACGCTATCTCGGTTGACTCGGTAGTGTTGTCACCGAACAGCCCGTCACTTGCGGGTAAGTCTGGCAAACCAGCATATTTTTATTTTTGGGCTCGAAGCCGTGATCAATCATGCAGCGTTGGACTTTGGCTGTGCTTCCGATGCTTGCGACATCTAGATTTGACCCCAGTGGTTTTGCATAGCCGCACGCATACATGACCGGCAGGGCTTCACTATCATTGGCTATCTGGACTGAGAAATGGAGTGATGCTCCCGCTTTACGCCATGAGACCTGCATACGTTCATCCCGGCCTGAATTAGGCTTGATTGGGTGAAATGCTTCATCTTCAACAAACGGCAATGCTTCGAGCTGGGACAGACTGAGCGGACGGCCCTGCCTTTCTTCGACGCAGGCTGGCATATTCTTCATTATTTCGCAGTATTCAAAGCCGTCTCTACGAGTAAAACCGAGGCGCTGCATACACTGAAAGTGAATGACCTCTTCGTTTATTGGGAAATAGTTTTGTGGCCCTCCTACAGGGTCTCCACACTCTGCCATTGCCGCTTTGACGCCCTCTACAGAAGTGGAAGCGCGTTTCCATTGGGTGAAAGACGCTGGTGGCGGGCAGCCGGTAAGTAAAAGTACCGATGAAATCAGGACTGGGATAGCAATAATCTGAGATTTGCTGAACAAACTCTATCCTTAATTTATGTCAGACCACGCCCAATGGTGTCCAAATTTTGGGGACATCACTGTTATCAATGATCACGCCACATGACTCCAGGAGTCTACCCCCAACGTCGACCCTGGGATTTCCAAAGCTCACCATTTATAAGTGTAAAGGGGGCATCTTAACCGGCTGCTTACGGCCAGAAGCAGGTTATCAGAACAGTAAATTATCAAATTTAAGATTTAACTTCGCTCTGGACAGTGCCACACGAGACAGTGCCACATGCTTCCCGATTCCGTAAATTGCACCATCAACATTTGAGACGTAAGCGTTCCGGCAACACATCTTGCCGCCCATCACCAAGTGTTATGGTGTTCGTAGTCTGAAGCACAGCGCCTCGGCCAATTCCCCATCAATAAAATCGACCCATAGCGGGCACTTAACGTCTCATTCAGGACGTGCGGGAATGCACGTATGGTGCCAGTGCTTACGGCAATTCACGCGCACTCCCGCACTTTCGGGCTCTGCTAGAAGCTCCACTCCTCAGCCCGAACTAGCTGGCAGAACGGCCCGTCAAGAGTTGCATTGTGATGGGCAACGATGTCCTCAGCTTTCATCACTGGCGTGTCTGAACAGGTATGGCCTTCGGCGATGAGTACCGCATCGAAGCCAAGATCACGAATAGCACGGCAGGTGCTGTCGACGCAGTATTGAGTTTTAATCCCAGTGACTACCACACCGGTTGCGCCACAAGAGCGCAAATTGTCAGCCAAGTCGGTCATTTCAAAAGCATTGGGCCGCCGCTTTTCGAACACCACTTCCCCACCCTGTAGCTTCAGTTCCTGTGCAACCATTGTTAGCGGACTGCCTGGTTCGATTGGAGATCCAGCGGGCCCGATGTGGCGTGCGAGAAAAATCGGAGCGCCTGCGCTGCGTGCCTTGTCCATCAGGGTATTCAGTGTTTCCAACAACTCTTCGCAGCGCCATAGTTTATCCGGGCCGTGAACAAGCCCGACTTGGATATCGAGTATCAACAGGGCGTACATGGGTGCATCTCCTTGCGTTGAAGCCAGCGACACAAGGGCGTAAAAAAGGCCCTGTCCATCACTGGCGGGCCTTTGAAGTTCGTCTGCTATCGGCTCACGAAACCTCGCACGCTCCGCTTTCAGCGGTCGTGGTGGTGGTGGCGGTCGAGGTGAGGCAATAGGTAGTCATGGATCGACACTATCAATATCGCAGCGAGCTGACAAGCCAGGATCCTGGAGTGAATGCTTTTGGCGGATGGGGTAGTGTAAGTTTACGGAAATCAGGTCTTGTGTAACTCAGGCGGGCTGCCAATTATGCGGCAGTAAGTGGTCTATTTCACTCGCACGATGCGTCGGAAGGCGCGTGAGAACATCCTTCAGGTAAATATACGGATCATGCCCGTTGAGACGCGCCGATTGGATCAAACTCATGATCGCCGCCGCCCGTTCGCCCGTTCGCTGGGCTGCCAATAAGTGTCTTTAGCTTCACATCGGAACTCCGGCTTAGCAGCGCCAAATCTAGCTCGAAAAAACCGGGAGGGTCCTTCTGAACCAGAAAAATGCTCTAGCAGCATTTCCTCTTCACCGCCGGACGCAAATGTATTTAGCTTGAAAAGCCTTTTATTTTGCGGGGTCCGCATATAAAGAAGGTCCGTCAACAGTGTGCGCTCTTTGAAAACTGGCACTGGCAAAACTCATCGGTCTACCTTGGTAGCGAAAATGCGCCCAATCCAGGACGCCGCGCGCCTTGAACGAAGCTCTTCAACATTCATGAATGTGTATTCCTGGTGTTCTCGCGCCTCTTGATCCTTCAGAGTACGTAGGGATGAGATACTGGTGCGATGGTAAAACAGCATAAATAGGGCAATAACTATAAATAGAAAGACGAGCAGCAACGCTGGCGATCTATAAGCGTGGAAAACTGGATAAATCAGTACTCCCAAGCCGCCCCCAACAGCACCGAGTGCCCAACGATTCTCCTGATTTGGCTCAATGACTTTGACGCGCTGCGAGCGTACGACCAGAGACTTCCTAGGACTCCGCCATATACATAATGATGAATAGACAATTGTGCAGAAAACTAGCGGCATACAACTGATCAGTAACGATAGGCCAAGCCCCAACTTAAACTGTTTGTAAGTCGCGACTAACGCCATTAAAAATGCGAACCCAGGGGCAATACCCAAATTTGTAAACAGCCTAAGACTGGCATACTTACTAAACCTTTCAGTCCGGTACGCGCAGTCAAAGCACCAGTAGGTTACCCACAACACAAATACAGCGGCGGGAATAGTTAACACACTCGGTACAACACCCGCGGAAAACACGGCTAGCATGGTGAACAAAAACCAAGCTCCCCATATGGTTGCTAAGTATCGATGCGGTTCAATATGGAACATTCTTAGTCTTTTCCCGTCAGTAAATTACCCAAAGAGGTGCCACACCCGCTAATCAGTATGCCCGTGAAAGAGCCTATTGAACCCTTGACATCCTGGCCAACCCAACACTCCACTTATCTCAAGCAAGTGAGGATTAAGGGGCAGCTTTTTTGGAAACATCCGAAAAGCGTCTTTGAAGAATGTTTCCCATTAAAGAAAAGATTTCTTTCCACGAATGATCTGACGGACTCCTCGGGTTGAATCGCTGGAATCATACTGGGCGTTCAAACCTAGATCCATCCCCAAAGTGAAAGGGTTCGTTGAGAAAAGCTGTCGCTGGCATGTCGCCCTAGGGGAGAAAGCATGCGCGGGACCTGATACCGGAGGCATGCGTTCCGCGTAGCATTCTAGTCACTGCTTGTTGGTTCGATTTACGATGGTGACCATAATCTTCGCACTGTGTCGAAATCGGAGGATGAAATGAAAGGAAGCTGCGCTTGCGGGGCTGTAGGTTATGAGATCGATAGCATTGATACGCCAATTAGCCATTGTCATTGTATTACCTGCCGGAAGACCCATGCCGCTGCTTATGTCTCCACTGCTGGGGTGCTGAGAGAGCATTTTAAATGGACTCAAGGCTTGGACGCATTGAGGGCTTTCGAGTCATCTCCTGGCAAGATCCGGCACTTCTGCTCCCACTGCGGATCGCACCTTGCAGCTGAGCGTAACGGCTCAATTGCAATGATCGTGCGCGTTGCGACGTTAGACGAGGAGCCTGGCTATAGGCCCGAGTATCACATCTGGACGGAGCAGGACGTAGCTTGGCTGGCTGGGGAAGATCTCCCAAGGTATTCACAATGGCAGCCTGATAGATAAGAGAAACGTTGCTTGGCCATATCGCCCGTTAGGTGCGTATGCGGACGCCAACGGTCTCGAATGTGCGAGTTCGGAATGCATGTTGGCTGGACGCTTACAGATGATTCTCAGAGTTATTCATAGGACGGACCGGCCGCTTTTGGCTGTTTGCGGCCAAAAGCCGACGCTTACCGACACATGATCATCCTAATCGCCGCCGATGCCATAAAATTAATCGTGGCCTCACCCGTATTTTGCGCCCCTAGAAGAAGCGAGCGGGAGGAGTTCAACCTGAGCCAGGCTTTTAGTGATATTTTTAATATTTGGCCAATTTGAGCCCCAACACAATTAACAATCGCGTCAATCAGGATGTTCGCTAGCTCGAGCCTATTACGCGTGTTAGATCACAGGAAAGAGTATGTCCGACCTATCCATGATCAAATCGACGGAAGTGTTCTCTCGTCTTAGCGCATGTCATCCTATTATCGAAGTTTGGCCAGATAGCGAGTTTTCAAATGATGGTTATGCTTACTACTGGCTGGTGGCGCACAACGATGGCGCGACCCGTATGCTTTCCTATGTCCGCTGCAAAGAAGGAGGCTGCGAGCAGCGCACCTACGATCTTGAGGGCGATGATCTTTGGATCCCAGCGTGAGCGGCTGTGGCCTGACAATCCATTCAAGCCGACGCCGCTTCGCAGGGCGGCTTAAATTCAGGGGTAGCCCCAATGCTTAATTTCTACGTTTACGTCGACGGATCCGACCTTGATCGGTGCCAATTACCGTTGATACAGGCCTTCTCTGAGTTCTCGGCCAAGCTAGGGCTAGGTGCAACGGTCATTAATGACAAATACCCACGTACTCCCGATCTAGGCCCCGATGATTTGCCTGACTGGAACCTCGGCCTCAATTTCTCCACCTCCACTCTCAGTGAGGCGGTCGCTACCGAGCTAGTGTCTTTTCTCATCGGGCTCTCTCAGCAGACCGACCGCGAGTTTGTTATCGGTCTGCGGCACACAAATGGGGAGATCTCGGATGACCTCATGTTCATAGGAGCCTGCTCCCCGGCGAGCAAAGCCTCCCAACTGTGCCTGATGGTCGATGGGCACTAACAACTCATTCAACCGGAGCTGACCCTCACCTAGCCTGCTAAAACCGAGAAGCTGGATCAATGTAGACGATCAGCACCAAAGGAAAACGGCTGCAGCATGCTGCGACCTCAAGCCTAAACAGTCTTCCCTGGCGACCTTCCAGACAATGTGAAGCTGAATACAAAGTAGAGCAGACGAGGATCAGGACAGTAGATTCGTTACCGCTCCAACGGTTACATGGTTGCAACGAATGGTTCCGCCAATTCCCCAGATCGAGGCGATATCCACGAGAATCGATAAATCTTGTAATCGCTTCAGGTCAATTGATTCGAGCACGTTTTGATGATTGAAATCTGTCAGTGAAAGGTCATAGATATCACTGAATATCAGCTCAACCAGTAAACTTCTCTGGCATACGTATTCAAAGTCCGCCGTACCAACGCCAACTACATCATGCTCTCGGTAGTGCACGCATAGCTTCGCGATCGTAGCCGAACCCTGGTCCGGAAGGCCGCGCGATACCAGAAGAGAGATCACCTCTGCGTCGTGAAACGATGGCCAGAAACCAATAGTTTCAATAACATGTTTGGCTCCGCTGATCAGTTCTTCGGGTTTCACTGTGTGCCTCCAGGATGACGTCAATGACTGATACTCATCAGAGCGGTATGCCCAAACAGTTAATTCTTGCTGGCTTGGGAGTTCCCATTAAGGATGTACTCCCAAGTGAATCACGAGATTCAAGTTTTATTTAATAACAGGATTGGCACCATCATCGGCTCTCCTTATCCGGCTATTCAATCAAATCCAACATGGACTCGTGAACCTCGAGAGACGAACCGTCCTCAAACTCAATCAAGTAGATAGTACCTGGTGGAAACTGATCAAAGTATCCACCGGGACGATCGTCGGAAACGCCAACTACCCATGCTCGCGCGCCGGGCCTGATTTCCAATGGCGCCCTGTCGGATACTCTAACTATATCGTCATACGTAAATTTACTCATATCTATGATACGCCGGAAGATGAGGATTTCCATTCGGTGCCGTCACACCGAGTCGATGGCCGTGAGGCCTTTTGCTCTTGAATCACTTGGCGTTTATAACCTCTTCGGCCCAAGCAATCAACTATAGGTTGACCGCTTGCTCCAAGAACCTGCTGGTAATTGCCATCTGGCGATTCTTGACTTGTCCCCCTTGCCGAACTGGATATGGAAACCACCGAAACACCACAACTCTATACAAGGAACGTTATTCTTATCGATAAGAAATCGCGCCCTCCCTCCAAAGAACTACCCTAAATGAAGAAATAGCACTGCACATCAGAAAAAGACGGATCTATTCGCTGAAAGTAGTCATCGTGGATTTTTATCGCTTCCAATAACGACTCCCCCCAATCGCAACGACTCACAGGATTTTCTTCGACGAAAAGCTGCGCCGTCTGCTTCCGAGCGTTTGTATCACGATCAACATCTAGAGGCGATTTGTAAAATTCCACATTTTGAACGCAAAACTTATTCCGCTCAAGATCTTCGAAACAAAAATAAATCGCCATAGTACTCTCATCAACACACTTCCAAACCTCATGCAGCTTAAACATTTTACCCCCCTCATTTAGCGATGCACTTGCGACTAATAACGCAAACTTTTGGCATGCTCTTCCACTGCTCTCAAAGGGCGTCAGTTTGGGCTTCCTCCGCTCTCACATAGACCCCAAAGGTGAGTTAGCCTTTTGGCTATCTCGGCTGTCCAGTGTGTTATCGCTGCGGTGGTGTCCTTCTGGGTCGGGAACTGCCGTGAAGGGCGCTCTCGATAACATGGTCAATGCCCCCTTCTCCGCATTAACGGCATAGCCGTCGCCATTCAACGGGATCGAAATCGGCCCTACAAATATACTCAGCAGCGAAATAGATTCAAACTCATCCAAAGAGCCCTTAAAAGCCCTCTTCAGCCTAGCTGATTTTGCTGGTGAGTCCATTTCTGCACGAGGGTCTGGACGAGGTTCGAATCATGGCGAAGGAGACTGGATGGATGAGATTGGTCGTGAGACTGGGTGCCATACATGCGGAGATACGGACTTGGGAACCAGGAGTGGGAACCATATTCCGTATCCTCAACCAGCTGATGCGCTCAATCCAACCGGTGGGGAGCAATGAATTTATCCGCACTGCTTAACCTGTAGCCGAATACAGGGTGGCCAGGAGCGTGGCGCTACGAGGAGAATTCGATGAAGATTATTAACGCGGAAACAGACACCGGTGTGACACTGAAATCTGAGGGTTTGCTAGAGCGCTTTGGCTACGAAATAAGTGTGAATTTCAATGATGCCAACCTGAGAAATGATGCGATTGAGTTCATAGACCTCGTGGCTCGTTACATTGAGGAAGGTCATCAGGTGGCTTCTGGTGAAACCCTGGGCTATGGGTCCTGGATCACAAAAATGGAGCTGAACGATAATCGTGAGCTGATATTTTTCGAGCAAGTGCCGCTAACGGATGAATATGCGCTTGGCATCAGTACCACGCTTAGGCTATGGGTTGAGCAGCACGCAATGTGCTCGAAAGTAGGTGCAGATTTCACTACATCTCGATTTGAGCAACTAATCGTCATCTCCGATGGCGTGCTCGAGGGAGAGGCAACTGAGGGTGTGCGATACCCTTCTCCCGAGCATATGTCTGGTTGGTGGATAACCACTGACCAATACAACGGAGATACCAAAAGCCTGAAGACTGTGCATGCCCAGCACCTCGCCGTTAATCGTCCAGACCTTGTTAAGTATCTTGGGTTACCGAACGGCTATCGGTTTCATGAATTAACCAATGATGCCTGGTTCGATGAGAAAGTGGTCGGATAGAGGGTGGCAACGGCCTAACCCAAGGGTTGGGCCACTGTAAATAATCTGCATCGCTAGTTGCCCTGGCTATCGGCTTGAAACGCTGAGGGTCTTGCCGTGCAAAATTTTGATATTTCAGACATCTTATCGTATGAGTTTCCTGATTAGGACTCATCTACGTCGCGAATTCGACCTGACCTACCCTCCTTCATAGCAAATGCTTCTATAACGATCTTCAACTGGCGCTAATGGTCAGCACTGGGAGGGTCTACCCCGATTTTCTGAATCACCAAAAAAGTCATCTCTAATGACCAAGCCAAAATTAGCAGTGGCACAACCTTGGTCGGTGTCATCTGAATGGATTTTGCGTTTTGAATGTTGGACCTTCCGTTAAATCCCGATAACTCTGGATGCCTGTTGACGTAATCTTCACCCAGAGTAAGGTGCTGAGGCATATCCAATCGCTAATCCTGCAAGGAAGATATATGACAGCCGGACTGCATACCGGGACGCACGCCGGCTACAGCGCTCTCAGCTGGGACAATGGATGCGACGTTAACCTGGGCGACGTCATTCGCCAGCTTCCTCAGCTCGTGCTGAGCCATCACGTGGCAATCGCCTGGTCGGATAGTGGCCCCCATAAACTTAGCACTGCTGAGATAGCCAGCGGTTGGCAACGTATAGGTGACCTGGTAATCAGTCCTATGATTACAGATGTCGCTCAGTTGCCCACGCCGGGCTTTGATGAATGGTATGTCTTTGAGCGCTTACCAGATCGGGCCAGTCTCTCCAGATTTAACAGCGCTATCGCATTTCAACCTTTCGGAGAGAGCAGTAAGGTCGAAGAGTTCTGGTCACAAATTGAGGATTTGCAACCAACACACGCTCTGCTTGGCGCCTGTCCAAGCCTGTTACTGATCACGCGGGACGCTGCCCTATATGAGCGCGTACTTGCTTTTATTCGCTAAAGGTTGAGATTCATGCTTTCGAGGATGTGTGAGGGTAGATCAATCATGACGTCACTGCTCCCGTCGCCTGGATCCTGGCATGTCACAATCGTCCACACTGGCTCACTTCCAGCCAAGCTCGACATCAAGCAACACCAGCAAGGTCGTTACACTCTTATAAGACGTTGGGACGCTGCCGATTTTCCAGGAAGATTATGGACATTAGACTGACGAAAACAAAAGACTGGATGCTTTTGAAGCAAGTCCGACTCGCAGCACTTCTGGACACGCCAACGGCGTTTGGTGTGACTTACCAAACCGCCGCCAAATACACTGACGAACAGTGGAAAGACCGCGCATCGTCAGCCGGAACGGCATTCTGGCTGGCCTTCGACAGTGACAAACCTGTCGGAATGGTCGGTGCCGCAGTGAGCAGTGCGAATCGCTATAACTTGATCGGAATGTGGATTGCGCCTTCTGCACGCGGCTCTGGCGTAGCAACTCAGTTGGTTGAGGCCGTGAAAGCTCGCGCGATAGCCCAAGGCTTTGATGGCGTTTTTCTCGACGTCTCTCCAGACAATGCGAGAGCCTCAAACTTCTATCTAAAGCAGGGTTTTGAATTCCTGGATGAATGGGAACCGTTAGAAAGTCATCCGCATATTTCAGTGCAGACAATGCATTGGTCTGGGAACTGATTCACTGGCTTTCCTGCTTACAGGACGTGCGCAATGGATCGGTAGTCGTCTTCCGCCGAGTAGCACTATCACTGTGATCGACAGGCCATTAGCGCATTGAGTTCTCCGTAGGTTTTAGCCTTCAGGTCGTGGGTGTTGAATTGACCGTTTTCCAGGAAACCGCGTGCCAGTCCCTCCATGGCTCCGTACAAAAACTCCGCGATGGCCGAACCCGCGCTCAATCGCTGGACTCCCATCTGCGCCAAGGCTTCCGGAGTGGCAAGACCCGGCCGCCAGAGCAGGTTGACTGGCAATGTGGATTCCTGACACACCATGGCAATTTCCCGAGGCTCCACCACGCCTGCAGCGAATAGCCCATCCGCGCCTGCGCTGGCGTACAGCGCAGCGCGCCTTAGTAGCTCTTCCAATCGCTGCTCAACGGGGAACAAGTTCTTCAGGTAAACGTCGCAGCGCACATTGACGAACAGGTTTATCCCCCGCTCGCCTGCGACTTTTCGGGCCGTGTCGATTTTTTGGATGAGCAGCTCTGGCGGAGCGACTCCATCCTCGATATTGATACCTACCGCACCGGCGTCAATGACAGTGGCGATGACTTTGGCAACGTGCTCAAGGTCATCTGAATAGCCCCCTTCGATATCTACAGTCAGCGGCACGCTGAGCACTCGGGACATTGAGGCGACGGTACTGCTCAACAACCCAATAGGCAGCTTGTCGCCATCTTGATAACCGTGGGCCCAAGCCACCGCCGCGCTGCTGGTGGCGACGGCCTTGCTTCCCAGCCGCTCGGCCTGGCGAGCGCCACCCGCGTCCGCCACGTTGGCAAGTATCAGCAAACCCTGCTGGTGAAGACTGTGAAAAGTGTCATCCAGTGATGCCATGAGTATCCGGTTCCTTGTCGATCATCTTGAAGGGGTGGTTACGCAGGGTAGCCCAGTTAAAGCGATTGGGAGCTTCTACAATATCAGGCAGGAAGGCCGAGAGCGCTCCTTCGCATCAGTTTGCAAACGAACCAGAGTTGAGCTTGACTCGGCCTGCTAACACCGAGAAGCTGAATCAGTGTAGACAATCAGCACGAGGAAAAATGGCTGGGGCATGCTCGACCTCAAGCCGCCCCGGTCCATGTCGCCCCCCATACAATGTAAAGCTGAGTACAAGGTAGAAAGCAGTTTCTAGATGAGTAGAATAATTGGAGCATTTACCGGCCCGAGCTGCCTTCTTCCAACAGAAGTCATAAAGGGAAGTTTGAAACTGATGATTACTATGGACACCCAATGAAACAGCCTCCCAGCCTTCAACTAAAAACAGTAGCAAAGCACATCCTCAAATTTTTTGGCGGCACGCCAACTGTTCATGCTTACTACGATGACGCTAGAGCAAGGTCGATATCTATCGTCACTACGTTCGATACGATAGAGCCCGGTATAAAATCAGTAGGAACCATCGGACTATCTGAAATCTCATTAGCAAACGAAGACGGCACGGAATTTATAACCCGCGTCGAGCTTTGCTCTGCTGTTCCAGCAAATTTTGAAGCGTGGGAAAATGTAATAGCGTCAGCTGCTTTCTGCATAGAACAAAGAAAAAACCCCGTTATGCTGGGGTCTTTCCTGGAAAGCGCTGTTGAGGAGTACTTTCCAAAAACCAAGATGCCTCACTTATATTTCTCCATACCTTTTTTATGGAACGATGGCCATTTTGAAGAATTGATTTTTGATGGAATCAAAATAAACTGGTTACAATGTTTTGCAATTCATGAAATTGAAAAACAATTTATAGATAAAAACGGTAGTGATGCTTTTGAGGATCTATTGTCAGCACAGGAGACTGATGTGTTCGACATGGAACGTGAGCCTGTCAGGTTATCTTAGTGAGTTTTGATAAACTCCATGCCCACCACCTCGAACAAGGCCTACCCAGCGTGACTGACACTGACTACCCGCCCCTGGGCAACCGTATGATGAAGGTTGACCATGCCGGCGAGCACGGCGCGACCTGCATCTACAGCGGCCAGTTATTCATGGCTGGGCTTTTTGCTCCTGGCATGGTGAGTGAACTCAAGGAATTTCTCTCCCATGAACGCCGTCATCGGACTGTCTTTCAGGCAGAGCTACAGCGGCGCAATTATCCGCGCTGCCGTAGTTACTGGCTGTGCGGTATCGGCGGTCTGGTGTTGGGCCTGGTCACCGGTCTCTGTGGCCGCAAAGCCATCGTGGCTACCACTGTCGCAGTTGAAAGCGTCGTGCTCAAACACCTGGCTCATCAACTTCATGAGCTGGGCGATATCGATCCACACGCGGTGGCCGCAATTAAATCGATCGTGGAGGAAGAACAACATCATCACGACCAATCAGCGGCGCAGATTGATGTCAGTGACCCTTGGTTCAGAGCGCTTAACCCAATGGTGACGGCATGGACTGAAGCCGTAATTTGGATGGGCATGCGCTCTTAGAATCAAGCAAAGTTAACGGGTTCCTCCAATGATACGAGTGAATGCAGATCTGATTACTGACTGGCAGACATTCCACAAGGTGTTCTCGGACATATTCGGCTTCCCGGGCTTCTACGGGTGCAACATGGACGCGTGGATTGATTGCCTCTCGTACCTTGATGACCCCAGCGCAGAAATGTCGTCTGTCCATGTTCAACCAGGACAACCGCTATCATTGGTCATCGACAACGCTCAGCGCTTCAAGCAACGCTGCCCTGAACAATTTTCAGCGCTGGTGGAGTGCGCTGCTTTTGTAAACTGGCGGGCCGTCGTGGCGGGTGGTGCTCCACTTCTGGCGCTCGCCTTCAATGTTTAAATGGTTAACACTGCTGTCACCTTCAGCCAGTCATTTTCCAGGGAGGACACCCAGTGCTCATCGCCCACCTGTCAGACCCACATATCAGGCCAAAAGGCGAACTCTACAAAGGATTGGTGGATTCAAACACGATGTGCAAACAGGCCATCGAGCATCTGAACGCACTGCGCCCGCGCCCGGATGTGGTGATCATCACCGGCGATCTGGTAGATGAAGGACAACCGGAAGAGTACGAAATGGCCCGCGCGTTACTGGCGGATATCGAGCAACCGCTGTTGATGATCCCTGGCAATCACGATGACCGCGAGTTGTTCAGGTCTGCGTTTGCCCAGGCAGAAAGCGCTACACGCGAAGGGCCGCTGCACTTTGTTGCGTCACACCTTGGCCCCGTTCGCATCATTGGACTGGATATCACCGTGCCCGACGAACATCACGGTGACATGACCGAAGCAGCACAGGCATGGCTGGAAGCTGCCCTTGCAGAAGAGCCGGATCGACCAACCCTGATCATGCTCCACCAGCCGCCATTTTTGAGCGGCATTCCTTACATTGATACGTATGCGTGTATCAATGCGCACCGGCTTGTTCAGGTGGTCGAGCGCTACCCTGACATCGAGCGAATAGTTTGCGGTCACATCCACCGATCCATGCAACTGCGCTTTGGTGGCTCCCTGTTGTGCACCGCCCCCAGTACCACCACAGCCATCGCTTTGGCGCTGGACGCAAATGCTCCGGAAGCCTCTTACGTAGAGCCGCCTGCCCTGCTGTTGCACCACTGGAAACCTGATACGGGGCTTATCACCCATTGGGTGCCGATCGGCAAATTTCCGGGGCCGTTGCCGTTTGCCTGATGGGTGAGCTTCGCACGTATTTTCCGGCAGAACAGTGCCTCTCCCAAAACGAGGACATCGAGTGTCGCCAGTAGATATTCAACTCATCACCACACTGCCTACCCAGACTCAGGAACTGGAAAAACAAGCCGTGGCAGAGGGCTTCCGGTTTCTCACCCGTTTGGTTGACGAATGGCAGACCGGAGCCAATCGTTTCAGCGCGAAGGGCGAATGCCTTATGGCGGCGTATCTGGGAGACCGTCTCGTAGGCATTGGTGGCCTGACACGTGACCCGTTTACTCAGGAGAACATCGGCAGGCTACGCAGGGTGTACATCGCTCGTGAGGCAAGAGGCCAGAACATCGGAAAGACTTTGGTTGATCGGCTTGTGGAACACGCAACTCAACATTTCCGCATCGTGCGCCTGTCCACTGACACGTCGGATGCGGATGCGTTTTACCTGCGCTGCGGCTTTCAGCCACTGGATGATGATCACGCTACGCATGTGATGTTTTTGGGGGATGCGTGACGAGGCAAAAGTATAACTTGCTCGGTTCCGGACTGCTTTCGCGCATAAAGTGGCCAGTACATCGACTGCATTTTCATCCCGAAAATCGACTCTTCCCGGATGAACCCAATCCCACAGACAAGGTGTCGGTGTCACAACAGAGCCGAGTCAGGGTCGATGCTGAAAAGAGGATAAACTTATTGTCCGCCATCTCGGACAAGGCACACGTAGCGTGACTGAAACTGACTACCCGCCTCTTGGCAACCGAATAATGAAGGTCGACCACGCCGGCGAGCACGGCGCTATCTGCATCTATAGCGGGCAGTTGTTCATGGCTCGGCTTTTTGCTCCAGGTATGGTGAGTGAACTCAAAGAGTTTCTCTCCCATGAGCGCCGTCATCGGACTGTTTTTCAAGCTGAGCTGCAACGGCGCAATTATCCGCGCTGCCGCAGTTACTGGCTGTGCGGTATTGGCGGTCTGGTGCTGGGTCTGGTCACCGGCATCTGTGGTCGCAAAGCCATTGTGGCGACCACCGTTGCGGTGGAAAGTGTCGTGCTCAAACACTTGGCTCATCAGCTTCATGAACTGGGTGATATCGATCCACATGCAGTGGCCGCTATTACTTCGATCGTGGAAGAGGAACAACACCATCACGACCAATCAGCGGCGCAGATTGATGTCCGCGATCCTTGGTTCAGAGCGCTTAACCCATTAGTAACGGCATGGACCGAAACCGTGATCTGGATGGGCATGCGCTCCTGAAACCATGCAAAGCCCAGGGTTGCGACAGCTCTATCATAAACAACGACTGGCCGATCCCGACCCCGTTGGCTAAAGGTTTTCATACATGCTGAACGTACTTTTCGTCTGCGGTAAAAACAGATTGCGCAGCCCGACGGCTGAACATGTTTTTGCAAACTGGCCGGGTGTAACAACGTCATCCGCAGGGGTCGGTAATGACGCCGACGTTCCAGTGGACTCGGAGCTTATCGAGTGGGCGGAGCTGGTATTCGTCATGGAGCCTGCTCATCGCAGGAAGCTCAAGGCCAGGTTTGCCAATGCGCTGAAAGACAAGCGAGTTGTTTGCCTCGATATCCCTGACGACTTTGAATACATGCAACCTGAATTGATCGAGATATTGAAAGCGAAGGTTCATCGCTTTTTGCCCGTTTGAGGAGGGGTGTTGTCAGGGCTGGCTGCCCTGACAATCGTAAATCAACTGATGAATTACGGACGGTGAACCCGAATATCCAGCCCCTCCTCCGGCGTTGGCGTCTGAAAATATCGAGTGATCAAATCAAACTCTGCGTCGGTTGCCGCAAAGTCATGCCCGCCGTGTGCATTGCGGGCATGCAACCTGGCACGGCAAATATCATCCTCCACGTCCAGATAGTGCAAGCAGTGTCCTACCCCGCCTGACTCCGCCAGACCGCGTAACCACTCACGGTCTGCACGAGTATTGCCAGGGAAATCCAGAACAACACTGATACCCGACTGCACTATATCAATAACCAACGGGCGCAAAACATCGCGAATTCGATGTGCAAATTGCACATAGTCGGTCACTGATTTGATCTCGCCAGGGTAAAGCCTTGAGAGCCAATGATCCTCACTCAGCAGTATTGCTGAATGCTCTGCGACGAGTGCCTTCGCAAGCGTTGATTTGCCCGAGGCGATCTTGCCGCACATGAGATGAAGTTTCGCAGTAGGCATCGACCTGTCCTGTTTTCAAAATGTGGTGGGTATCTGCTTGAATCACACTCAAAGATCCCGCCCCATCAGCCAGTGTTCCTTATCCCACGCCTGAAAACACTCCAGAACCTGCCAGCCGCGCTTGGCGTAGTACTCATGGCGGTCATGGGTGTGCAGATACAGCCGCGTGTTGCCGTTGGCCTTCGCTGCGGTGCAAATGCCCTCGATCAGTTGTTCCGCCAGACCTTGCTGTCGCGCATGCGGGGCGATGAAAACACAGGCCAGCCATGGGCCCAGCTCCGGGCGTTCAGCCAAGTCATTTCTAGCCAGCGCAGCGCCGCCCAGCAATTGCCCATCCTCGACGGCAATCAGGCATTGCCAGTCACCATTAACCTGCCCCTCGGCAAATTCACGCTGCCAGTCATTCAATGAATGACCGACGTACTCATATGCAAATTGTTCGTGCAGCCACTGTGCGAAAGTGTTGCTGTACTGCATATCGTCGCGCAGCCAGATCAGGCGGAGCATTTGGGATTCCTTTTTGTTTACTTCCAATGAGTTCATTATTTCCATCACCACAAGTCTGGTGTATTTCTCACCCGGATCAGTATCTGGCGGATCATTGCTGCGAACCCACTCGACATCCAGAGTCGCACTCTGCAAAAGTATCAACCGATGACCGATGCCGCTCCAAGGACTTCTTGCAATGGACAGCCCGCATACACTGCAAACCGCTCGCTTGACACTCACTCCGCTGCAACTGGCCGACGCCTCCGATATCCAGCAGCTATTCCCCCACTGGGAAGTGGTCCGCTACCTCGACAGTCGGGTGCCATGGCCTTACCCGGATGACGGCGCACTGACGTATGTTAGTGACGTCGTGCTCCCGGCCATCGCGGCAGGACGCGAATGGCACTGGATGATCCGCTTGGGATCGGAGTTGTCACAGAGCATAGGCAGCATCAGTCTGTACGATCACCCAGGCAACAACCGGGGCTTCTGGCTCGCCCCGCAATGGCAGGGCAAAGGCTACATCCGTGAGGCCTGCAAGGTCATTAACGCGTACTGGTTTGAAACGCTGGCACGCCCGGTTATGCAAGTCCCCAAAGCGGTGGACAACCAGGCGTCGCGCAAGGTCTCACAGCACGAAGGCATGCGCTTGATCGAAACAAGGGAAGGCCATTTTGTATCGGGGCCGATGCTCAAGGAAATATGGGAGATGACGCGTGCCGAATGGTTGAGCAGAACAGCAACATGCGAGTAGAGGTAAACCTGTGGAACTGAGAATATCCGAAGCAGCCGACTGGCATTTATTTGAAGTGATCGCCCGAAAGCTTGAGCACAGCCTCAAAGGCGTCTGGACACAAAAAGCCGACGGCCTTGAAGAGCGTTATTGGGATTTGCTGGTAGGCGATCAGACCATCACGCTGCACCTTGAACATTATTTGGGTATCAGCTTGTTCAATACGCAGCAGGATCAACCGACAGATCTGCTTGAAATGGCTCATCGTTTATTGGCAGCTGATTTCCCGGTGGCGTTTGAGCAAGACTCGTTATAAATCTAACGTCCTCGATCTACGTACCTGAAGCGCGCAATACCGTGAATACATCGGTTAACCGAATTCATGTAATTATTCCCCCATCAATGGACTGACTGGAGACACCGGTGCGACGCTCGATTCTTCCTCTCGCTTTCATGACCCTTGCTGCCTGCTCTAGCCAGCAAGGTCCAGCGGACAAACAGTCAGCGTTACTTGAACAGCCCTTCACCCCTGACAGCGTGATGCGTGAAGGTGACGTGATTAACTTTCAGGTAGCCGCCCCGACCGACTCAGGCCCGCCGTTCTGGAGCAGTACCCAGTTTTCGGCTGCTTGCTCACAGCCGCAGGTCAATCAGGTTTATTCGTTCAAATACAGGCGCTTCTATCCTGGCAATCTCGGCTATTACACCCCGGCAACTCCACTGCCTGCGCAATACCACGCCACGCTGATGGGGAATCGGGACTTCACTCGCGCGTGTAAAAACCTGCCAATGCCGGACTGGCGTCAGGTGGCAGGATCTGACGATAAACAACAGCTCCTGCTCGACATCACCAGCGTGGAGAAAAAGGGCGACAAGGTGCAATTCTGGGCGGGCCACGATGAGCCGAAAACCAGTATCAGCCCGGCCAACAACGCGCCGTTCACCCAGACACGCGAACACTACGTCATGGACTGCAGCGCGCGCAGCGCAACACTGCTGGGGCTTTATTATCTCAACGCCAAAAATGAAGTAACCGACGGTCAAATCGAGAGACTTCCCGCACCAAAGGCCATAACAGCCGCGGACGAAGACCTCTCCAGACTGTTTGAGCGCGCGTGCAAGGCACCCGAGTCGCTGGCCTCCCTCCCTGTACACAAGCAACGCAACAAGGTAACGGTGGCAGCCGATGCGCTGCCCGACGTCAATCCGGCAGTGTTGAAAAATATCGAACAACTGCACATGCCAGCGCCGTCCAGACAGCTCAACTACATCGAGTTTGCCGGGACTCGCAGCAACAGAGAAAAAGAATGGAAAGACGGCACCGCATTTACTCTGTCCACAGACCCGACTACCGGGCAGCTCGCGATTGCCCATAAAAACGAGAATCTCGTCGTCGGGCGCCAGATTAATTGGCGCGGATTGCTGAAGCTTTCCGGCAGGGAACAAGCCAAACTTTCCCACAACACTCTGGTAACGAAAAGTCTGACCTTCCAGGGCGACTGGCAACACCTGAACGTCGGCAGCAAAGTGGGTTACACCGTCACTCAAAGCCTGTCCAGTAATGTGCTTGGGAAACTGGGCGAAGACCCCGAAACCGTTGAGTGTTCAGTCGACAGCGAACAATCTGCGAAAGATCTGCATGCCAACCTCAAAGGTAATGCAAAAGCACTTATCTGTCGCAAAAGCATGG
The DNA here is from genome assembly GCF_014357575.1 of Pseudomonas folii. GTDB lineage: Bacteria > Pseudomonadota > Gammaproteobacteria > Pseudomonadales > Pseudomonadaceae > Aquipseudomonas > Aquipseudomonas folii. The sequence goes on from NZ_JACONW010000003.1 coordinate 63,272, forward strand.
GCGGCTTTACGCTTCCCCAGACAGAGCATTACTACTACCTGGTGGATTACGGCTTTTTCTATCATGCCCGCACTGAAGAGAAAGGCTATACGTCACTGAATATGCATGTGGTAAACGCGAGGTAAAGCACCGGGTTTACTCGCTCCAACAGCAAGAACACAAATCACGTTGTTGTAGGAGCTGCCGAAGGCTGCGATAGCATTTTTTCTGACCCACCGTCATCGCAGCCTTCGGCAGCTCCTACAGATCATGTTTATTCAGGCTCAATCGTGAAACGGCTCTACCGACGCCCGGCTGCCAACAAAAAAACTGTCCGCGACCAAGCGCAACGGCTGCAAGTCCAGATCACTGGCTTTGTCGCCAATCAACTGCTGAAAATGTCGATACACCGCCGCGTACTCGCCCTCTTCCGAAACCGCCTGACGTACACCGTCGATGCTCAACAACGCCCCCCCGTTGTCCAGTCGCAGAACACCTTCGGCACAGCGAATCTCGATACTCCAGAGTTCATCATGACCATGGTCAAAATCGAACTCCGCGCGAACATCGAGCTGGAGCGCATCAGACATCTTGATGGACGCGGCGATAGGCGACTGACAGTTACTCGGGACTCGCAGTTCGGCGGACTCAACGAACAGCGGCAACGGCAGAAGATGGGTCGTAATAGACAAGGCATTAATGCCCGGATCGAAAACGCCCAGACCGCCCGGCTGCCAGATCCATGCCTGACCGGGGTGCCATTTACGCACGTCCTCTTTCCAGTCGATCTGCACGCTTTGCAGCGTGCGAGTGGCCAGCCAGTCACGCGCAGCTTCGATCCCGGGTGCATAACGCGAATGCCAGGCGAACAAGCCGCTGACGCCCTGCTCCGCAGCCTGACTCGCCAACGCCATCGCTTCGCCCAACGTGGCACACGGCGGCTTCTCCACCAACACGTGTTTACCCGCAGCCAACGCCTGCTGCACCAGCGCAAATCGCCCCTGAGGCGGCGTGCAGAACGCAATCGCATCAACTTGCGGACCTTTTTCCAGCAACTCATTCAAGGACTGAAAGTTCTCTACCCCGGCACAAGGCTGGCCTTGGGTCGCAACAGCCACCAACTGGAACGCGGGGTTAGCCGTAATAGCGGGCACGTGCTGATCCTGGGCAATCTTGCCGTAGCCCACCAGACCGAGACGGATCGGTTGCATCGATGACTCCTGACTTTTTGTAGTTATTGGGAAAGCGATCCAGCAAGACTACGTTTGTACGACGGGGAAGTCATCACTGGGCGGAGGCAACCCCGACGTCACTTTCAGGTAGTAAAGAATATATCCGGAGTACTTGAGGGTCCCCGCCGCCACCTCGGCTGCGAAACACGCCTTCAGCGCCTCTTCATCTGCAAAACCGTAATCCGTTAATTTTTCGTCGGCAAACCCGACAAGCCGCCATGCATCGAAGCCGTCGATTTCGCCGTGTGGTCCGAAGTCGAAATCGACTGTTCCTGAAGGAAGATGAACCGCGCAGCCGTAACCGTGCTTGAAATACTTGACTCCGCCGCTGAGTTCTCCGCGCTGAGGAATATCATTAGCCACCCAATCCATATTAGTCGCAGGCCGCGCAATACCAGATACCTGCATCAAGTCCACAGATGTTCTGACGCTTGTCTGGTAGTTGGCGATCAACCTGGCAAGTTGGCTATTCATAAAAGTCTCACGGGGTTAGTACGGTGGTCAGTGGCGATCATTACGCGAGGATTAACTCAAGCCAATTGCAGTCGTATCGCTTGCCACTCGTTCCAGCAATCCTCAGCCACGATATCGGGATAACCCCGTGCTTGTTCCATCTTGAGCGCAGTGTCGAACGACAGCGCGATACAGGTGGCGCGATCTCGAATATCAACCACCTCAGCTTCCGTAAGCGGCGAGCCTTTGCTCTTTTCAGCAGCGCTCAGAACCACGACAAGAGCCGGCACAAATACAAGACATAGCGGATCTGTAGACATCAATTACCTCGTTGTTTCAGGTCGTTGATCTGTTTCGTAAAGCCATTACCTGCGAAGCGCAAAGACTACGAATATCCTTATTATGGAAAATCAGATGCGCACGAAACGCTTTGGTTTGCGGGTCCCAGTGTTCAAGATCCTCTATCCGAAACTGATGCGTGCCCTGATACGCCGCTGCCAGATCAACCGCCAGACTGCGCGCCACCTCGCCGGGTGTCGCGAGGGTCCATTCAATAATATCGTCGATCTGCTGCTCAGGTGCCCGCGATTGCTCGCCATTGACTTCAGCCAGCACGAACTCATTGTAAAGCGACGCGCCATCTTGCGGATCATCGGCAGGATTGCCCGGGCACAGTCGGGTTTCCCATGGAATCGTGTACATCTGTTTTCCAAGAACATCGGTCAACACATAATCCGTTGGTTTCGCCAGACGCTGCATGTCGGCCTCCCGTGCAAAAAACCAATACTAACGCAGCGAGGCAAGTTCCGGCTAAAGGGTATCCCTGAGAGCGAGGATTCTCCTTGGCTGTAAAGGCTACGGGGCAGCGGTAAACATCGGCAGCGCTCATCAAACATCACTTCAATCATGGATTGGAAACGCAGACCTGGTAGGAGCCAGGCAGCGAAGAAAGATGATGTTAGGTTTCTGGCCACCTCGGCCGACTGAGCACGAGAGCTGACTGAATTTCCTAATGCCAACGTTTGAACGCCCGACGTCCTCGCAGCACGCCCCACGTCATGGCAAGCCCTGCGCCGCTGAAGAAGACGAACGTGGCCGATATCCCGGTATCACAGAAACTCCACTTACTCGTTGAGCAGGTAATGATTATCGGCGGCGTTGGGGTGCGCATAAGTATCTAAATCAAGCTATTTGCGCAGTAAAGCTCCCGGAGATTAATCACTGTCTTGTGCTGAACTTCACACTCCTCTTTACTCAATGGCCGCTCGCAGTACTCGCGGCTCAAGAAAAGGATGGTGTCATTCCCGTCAGGTTCGCTAGCGTAATCCGGATGTGGTTCGATTTCTGCCAGCAGTGAATGTGTCACCGGAACCACATGAAAATGCAGATTGAAACCAGCCGAAAAACCCAGCTTGTAGACGATGACCTTCACGGGCTCAAAGGCCTGAAAAAGAAGTTGCTCGGTTTGCCGCAGGACGTCGCCGAGTGAGGCCAGTGCTGAATCGCTGAGGTCCATGAAATCCGAAGCGGCAGCGATTGAGCTGACCATCAGGTAACCGCTATGACGTGCATCGCGGCGATGGCTGACTCGCCAGTGTTCCGTTTCGAAAATGTCCCACTCAGTCATGCGTACTCATGCTCCAACTATTCTCATGTTCGGCTTGTCATAAATGGGGTGCCTTGTCGGCGTCTCGGGTTCTGTGCAAATATTGGCTATGACCAAATCTATTCAATGCAACCGACATCATTATCACGGACCTCGCTCAAGGTGCCGCGGTTGCTCATGCTCATCGAATAATCAGAATTCAAGATACTCTTTCTGAAGATTCAATGAACAAAACCAAGGCGCCCATGGCGCCTTTTTTATTGCCTGTAAATTGGAGATCATAAAAATGACAATGCTACGTGGAACACGAATAGTAACCGGGAAAGAAGCGGCAATCATGCGCGAAATAGAAGGCCGTTTTCGGAGTTATCTTCATCAAAGCTGGAGCTGAGGAGGCCATCGTTCCGGCGTTATGGGGTCAGGACACTTTTATCGAAAAGGCCGGCGGGAGTGAGATAATCGGGCAGATGTGGGCTTTCGATGACAAGGCCGGACGCCCCTGCTGCCTCATCCCGGAGGCAACCGCGCTTTTTCAGGAGCGCAACGATGTGCTTCTCGGATCACGGGAAGAAGCGATGTTTTTCTACGTAGCGCGATGCTATCGATATGAGCGTCCTCAAGCCGGCCGGTACCGCGAGTTCACTCAGCTGGGTCTCGAAATCCTGAGTGCCGATCCTGCGAAGGCTTTGCAGCGTAGTCAGGCCATTTGCACGGGTTTCCTCGACTCGTTGGGCCTCGACTATGAACTCAATCTTGCTGTGAAGCGCGGGCTGAGCTACTACCTGGAGGGCAATGGCTTCGAAGTGCGATGCCCTGCTTTAGGCGCACAGCAACAAGTTGTCGGCGGCGGTGCCTATCGAGAAGGTGCCGGGTTCGGCATCGGGCTTGAGCGGCTGGTCCTGGCCTCTGCGTTGACTGGATCGATATGATTTGAACCGTGGTTCGAGTAGCAACCGGGGGACCTGTAGGAGCCAACGTTTTGGCGAGGCAATTTGCCTGACACACCGAATCAAGCTGCTCGCGAATAAATTCGCTCCTACAGGTTCATTGTTTGCCACGAGACCTCGCCGTGACAGGCGTTAAGCTCCCGCAAACGATTGTGATGATGGATGCAGACGGCGCAGATGCTTTAATGCACCCAGCCAACAACAATGACCAGGATAATCCGCAATGCCAGACACCACAGACCAAGCATTCTATGACCGCGCAGACGCGCACATCGAGTTGTCCAACGAGCAGTTGAAAGCGTTCGAAAACCTTGGCCAGGTCAGTGCCTCCATGATGTTTGGCACTACACGATTCAATGCCTGGGTCAGCGCGCGCAGCTTCAAGTCCGGCGAGGAAATGGCTCAGGCGCGTGAGGCGATGCTGAAGTACTTTTGTGATCAGTACCGGTTGATGCTTGAAGATAATCTGGACGATCACATCAATAATTTCAGCCAGTACATGATGGTTAAAAAACCTGATTGATAGCGATAACTGAGCACCGGGTACATCAGCGCGTCGCTCAAAGCCCCTGTTTCGCGGCAACAAAATTGATGGTTTGTTCCTGCAAACTCATCCTTATCAACTCAGCCAGATGCCTCGTCGCTGGCGTCGGGTCGTCTCCTGCACTATGAAGGACATACCCAAGGTTCGGCACCGAGGGTAAACCGTCCAGAAAGGTCAGGTTATCCGGTAGGCCAATACGTGTTCGCAGCGTCACGCCCAATCCGGCTGCGACGGCGGCCCAGATTCCTCCTACGCTGGGGCTGGTCAGCGCTATGCGCCACGGAACTTGCGCAGCATCCAAGGCCTGGGTGGCGGCGCTGCGCAATACGCACGGGGCGTCGAACAGGATCAACGGCAGGGGCGAATCCACAAGACGGCTCAGCAACGGGGTGTCGCGAATCCCGATCCAGTGCATTTGGGTTTCGCCTAAATGCTCGGCATAAGGCGAGGTGTGCCCGGTGTCCCAAGTCAGGGCCAGATCCAGCCCTGCGGTGTCAATCAGAGCGAGCAATTCGGCGTTGCGTGCGATCCGGACTTCGAGACTCACCATTGGGTACGTCTGCACAAAACGTCGAAGGATCTCGCTGAGAAAGTGCTCCCCAAAGTCCTCTTGAAGCCCAAGGCGAATGGTTCCGGCCGCCTGGTTTTCGTGCAGCGTTTGAAAAATGCCGTCGTTCAGTTCCAGTAATCGACGGGCATGGCTCAGCAGGGACTCCCCGACGGGCGTCAGGACCAGCCCGCGTCCCGATTTGGTCAACACAGGCGTGCCAACCTGTTCTTCAAGCTTTTTCAATTGAGCACTGACCGCAGACGTTGAGCGGCCGAGACGATCTGCCGCTTTGGCGAAACTGTTGAATTCAACGCCGGTGACGAAAGTACGAAGCACATCCAGATCGAAGGTGGGGCGACGCATTAAACAGTCCACTTATTTGGGATCATGGCCACCATTTAATCTGATATTCGGAATGATTACGACTTGATAGTTTTCCTGACCCATTGGCGAAACAAGAGATAGCATCATGAGTTCATCCATCGCTCACGGGCAGGAGCAACACAGGCAATATCCGCAAAAGTTTGCGGAACTGACGGAGAACGTACTGTTTGGCGACATGTGGGAACGCACTCAACTGACGCCTCGTGAACGCAGCCTGGCGACAGTGGCTGCGCTGGTGGCGATGTACCGGCTGGAGCAACTGCCGTTTCATTTACAACGCGCGCGGGATAACGGTTTGAGTGTCGATGAGTTAAACGAAGCCATCACCCATCTGGCGTTCTATTCAGGCTGGCCGACGGCAGCTTCGGCACTGAATCTGCTCAGGGAACTAGAAGCCCACGCTATCATTGGCCAGGAGTAATCATTCATGCCATTCGCACGTATTTCGCTGCACCGAGGCAAATCCACTGACTACTTACAGGCGCTGTCTCAGAGTTTGCATGAAGCGTTGGTCGACAGTTTCGAGGTGCCCGAGGCGGATCGTTTTCAGGTCATTCACCAGCATGAAGTCGGCGAGCTGATATTTGACCGCAACTATCTTGGCGGGCCGCGCAGCCAGGACTTTGTGTTGATCGCGATTACCGCCGGACGCCCCCGCAGCGTTGAAACCAAGCAGCGCTTTTATCGAGATCTGGTGGAAAAACTGGGACGTTCGCCAGGGTTCAACCCCGAGGATGTGATGGTGGTCATCACCACAACCGCAAGCGAAGACTGGTCGTTTGGAGGTGGCCGGGGTCATTAACGCCCATCAATTGAATTGAAACGCCGTCCCGGTAGGAGCCAACTTGTTGGCGAAGCGGATAATCTGATTGAGCAGATCCAATGCCTCGCCAACAAGTTAGCTCCTACCGGACAGCGGCGTGCCAGCCATACAAAACGGCGTATCGGAATGCAGACCTCTCTAAACCGAAAGAACAAACCGACACTCAGCAGCGTTATCGCCCGACAGCTGCTCCAGCCGAAAACCACAGCGCTCAAGCACCTTCCTCGAACCAAGGTTTTCCTTGAAGACATAAGCAACCAGTTGCAAAAGCCCCCAACGCTCCTTTGCCTGCTCGATCATATGCCTCACCGCCAACGTGGCCAGCCCCTGCCCGCATGCGTGCTGATCAATTCGATACCCGACCTCAGCAGTCTGGCCTGACGAACTCATGCCTTTCAGATTTGCCCGCCCGACTATTCTCCCACTGGAATCCTCGATAACAAATGGATGCCAGACGCCAATGGCAAAGTCAGCGAGATAGCAGTCGATATGCTCCGCGACACCTTGCAACGAATAGAAGTCAGGCTCGCGGGCATCAATGTGCGATTCAAACCACTCACGGTTACGGACTTCAAACGCCAGCAACGCTTCAGTGTCGGCTGAAGTTAACTCACGAATTCTAAAAGGCTTCATGGGCGTTTAACGCGCTGATGAACTTGGAGATAGGCCGTCAACATCAAGGTCAATTGCTCTTCGAGGCAGGTCTCGAAGTCAGGATTGCCATGCCCTTCGAGCAAGGCACGCACAGGCCCGACCACTGCCGTATGCGAGATCGAGGCAATCAGGGCGGGATTGTCAAAATGTGCGTCAGACGCAGTGGTCAGCATGCTCGTCATCGCGACTAGCATACGGGCGTTTATGCGGGCGACCAGTTCGGCTCCGCCCCGCTCTGCTGCGATGGCGTAGAGCGCTTTCGACACCACCGGATCACGCAGTTTGACGGCTAGAAACGCCACGATAAAACCCGACGCCATTTCGGCCACTGTTTTACCGTGGCATCGACCGCAGGCGAGCTCAACAGTATCGACAACTTCCTGCAGATGCTTTTCGAGCACCGCAGCCAGCAAAGCATCGCGATTCGGGTAGTACTGATAGACGCTGCCTACCGACATTCCGGCCCGCTCGGCAACCCGCGTGGTGGTGCAGCGGGTCAGCCCGTACAGGGTCAAAACCTGAAGGGTCGCGGTGTGAAGTGCTTCTACCGTCGCGACGGATCGGGCTTGGACCGCTGATTTTCTTGGCTTTAACGATGCTTTTAGCGTGCTCATGGAATGCGAATTCAAAACCTGAAGGTTCCTTCATATCATAGTTTTTCCTCAAGCGAAGCAAGAGCGATAGATATGACGGATGTTTTAAACAAAAGAGGCAACAAAAGCGGCACGTTCAATCTCGGCGACCGCCAGGTAAAACGAATCGGTTACGGCGCAATGCAGCTCGCAGGCCCCGGCGTATTTGGCCCGCCGAAAGATCGTAAAGCCGCGGTGGACGTGCTGCGCGCAGCCGTCGAATCGGGTGTAAACCACATCGACACCAGCGACTATTACGGGCCGCATGTGACCAACCAGATTATTCGTGAAGCACTGCATCCCTACAAAGATGACCTGACGATAGTCACCAAGGTCGGCGCGATTCGCGGCGAAGACGGCTCCTGGATTCCAGCCACGTCGAAAAAAGACCTGACCCAGGCTGTGCACGACAACCTGCGCAATCTGGGCCTGGACGTGCTGGATGTGGTGAACGTGCGCACCATGTTCAGCGCAATGGGAACAGCCGAAGGTTCGATCGAAGAACAAGTGAGCGCCGTTGCAGAATTGCAGCAGCAAGGACTCGTTCGCCATATCGGCATCAGCAACGTCACGCCCACGCAAATCGCTGAGGCGCGCAAACTCGTCAATGTCGTTTGCGTTCAGAATCTCTACAACATTGCCCATCAACACGATAACGCGGTGATCGATGAACTGGCGCGTGATGGTATTGCCTATGTGCCGTTCTTTCCGTTGGGCGGGTTCACACCGCTGCAGTCGTCCGTGTTATCGACCGTTGCGCAGCGACTCAACGTCACGCCAAAGCAGTTGGCACTGGCATGGCTGCTGCACCGTTCTCCCAACATCCTGCTGATCCCGGGCACATCCTCGGTGGCTCACTTGCGCGAAAACCTTGCCGTGAGCGGGCTGGTTCTGTCGGATGAAATCATGGCAGAGCTGAACTCAATCGCAGATTGATCAGCATTGATGGGGCGGCCGAGCCGAAGACAAAGGTGGCACCTTCTGGCCCGGCCTAAAGAGTTCAACCCGTTACGGCATTGAGCCGGTCCGAAATCCACCGATGGCTGCGCGCAAGAACCCGTCCCGTCATCACCGTAGGGAAGTGAATGAAGCCGTGTGCGCAAACCGGCATCACGTGTACTTCCACTTCCGAAGACTTCGCCCATCGTTCAGCCATCTGCACGGTGTCGTCCAGCAGCGGGTCCAGCTCACCGGCAAACATCAGCGCAGGCGGCATGTCTGTGAGGTCGCCGTATAACGGCGATAACGGTGGTTGACGACGCTCCTCATCAGTGGCGTCCGGCGTCAGCAGACGCAACGCATCGACCATACCAGGGCCATGCAGCACCAGGGTTTCAGGACCGGCAGCGTGGACGCTTGGCGTTCCGGTCAGGTCGTAAACGCCGTAGTACAGGACCGCCCCGCTCACTCGTCGAAGCAAATCCGGCCAGGCTTTAAGCTGTAGAAGTGTCGCCGCCGCCAGATGCCCGCCTGCCGATTCCCCGATGATGATCACGGGTAAACCGGCGAACTCCTCACTGGCACCACTCAGTAGCCAGCGCGCCGCAGAAAGACAGTCATCCATCAAACCTTCAACGGGCGTCGATACCGCGAGGCGATAATCCACCGAGACCACCGCGACTTCGCATGCTTTCACTAAAGCAAGGTTAAGGTCGTCGTTCATTTGTGCATTACCACCCAGCCACCGCCATGGATATCGAGCACCACGCCTTTTGCCTTGCCTTTGGGTCTCAATATCCGCACGGGGACCGAAACGCCATCGACACCGACTGAACGTTTTTCTGCCTGCTGCCCCTGTTTGGCCAGCTTGCCCGCGCTACCGATTTGACCCGCTTTGAGCAGCGTCTGAATCACCCGAGGCGTGACGCGATTGCGGATTCGAAAACGCGGTAGCCAGCCGAGCTTTTTGTTGAAGCGCTGCATTTCTGCGACTTCATGTTCGCTAAAGGACTGAAGCTCGTCGTGACTCAATGTGTGGTCTCCTGGCAAAAAACGCATAGCTTTCGGGTTGAAACGCATACTTCTGTAGGAGCCAACTTGTTGGCGAGGCGGAATAAATAACTTTGCAGGGCCGACGTCTCGCCAACAAGTTGGCTCCTACAGGTCCCGTGTTTGCTGCACGACAGCTTTCAGTAGAACGTCAGGTGGGGTGCGAGTTCTGATCGCCCAACATTCATTTCTGACCAGTCGAACCGCCCTGCAGCGAACCTTCCAGAAACGCGATAAACGCACGTACCTTCGCATTCAATGCAGACCGTTCTGTGACACAGGCATAAATATCCATCGGTTCAGATTCCGCCGCTGCAGCGCCGCGGTTGCCTGAGTCGAACAACGGCAGCAAACGGCCGCTGTCGATAAGCGACTGCGCGATAAAGCTGGCCAGCCGGGCAATGCCGCCGCCGTTCAGGGCGATCTGCGTGAGCATGTCGATGTCATCGCAGACAAAACCGGGATTGACCTTAGCCTCGAAACGCTTGCCGTCGAGTATGAAATTCCACGGCAGAAAACGCCCGTCGGTGGGGTAACGAAACACCAGGCAGGCATGCGCTTTCAGCTCGTCGGGCGAAGTAGGCACGCCAGCCCGATCAAGGTATCCAGGCGAAGCGCAGAACACGAAAGGAAGCGAAGCAATCCGCCGCGCCACCAACTGATCACTCAGTTGGGCCTCGATACGAATGCTGACATCCACGCCCTCCAGACGATGATCGACGCGCCGGTCTGCACTGATCAGCTCGACGTCAATGCGCGGGTAAGCCGCCTTGAAGGCAGGCATGAGCGGTGCCAACACATGACGCCCGAACGCCGCCGTGGTCGCGATGCGCAGCGGGCCTTGAGGATCAGTGGCGACAGCCGCGGCTTGCGAGGCGAGTTCGATGTCACGCGGGATGTGCCGCACCTTTTCGTAATAGCGCGTACCGCTTTCAGTCAGCGCCATCCTGCGCGTAGTACGCGAAAGCAACCGTGTGCCGAGGTGCTTTTCCAGTCGACTGATGCTCTGACTTACCGCCGCTGCACTCATGCCCTGAGCACGGGCCGCCGCAGCGATGCTGCCCGCCTCTACCACGCGGATAAAGGTGTTGATCAAACCCAGAATATCCATCGCACTCCCGACGCCTGATTCGTTGATTTTACTTAACAGTGATTCAAGTATTAAGCCGCTACCGGCATCCTCGCCAGCTTGCTAATTTGGCGGCTTTTGTGACACCCACCGCTGAAGAGGTTAACCGATGACTGCTGGAACGAACCAGAATATCTTGCGCCTGCGCTTTCCCAAACGGGCGACGCCTTACATTTTTGCGCTCTACATGGCGACCATCATGGCATTTCTGATGTGCCTGGTGATCACCCTGGCGGAATTTGGCTTCGACGAACACTACCTGAAGAATGTGATGAATGCGTATCGAGTGGCGATGCCATCTGCATTCATCTGCGTGTTAGTGGTCAGGCCGATGGTTGCCCGGCTGGTGGCGTGGACAGTTCATGGGCATTGATGATGCCGCAGGACTGAGTCGATACCTGCAGGAGATTCTATGTTGACCTGCAAGTGACGTGGGACCGGCTTTAGCCGGGAAGGCGGTATTTCTGGAATGACATCTTTGGTGATTTTAACGCCCTATTCCCGGCTAAAGCCGGTCCCACGACATCGCGCCAGTCGCGAGAATTGCGCAGTATCGCGGGGTGTCGCGGGCGGCCGACGACCAGGCTCTACCGTCGCCCTTCCATCAACATCCGCACCGCCAGCCCCGCCAGCACGGTGCCCATCAGCCAGCGCTGTACGACCTGCCAAAAAGGCCGGCCAATGAAAAACGCCGCAATTGAACCGGCCATGATTGCAATGGCCGCGTTGATGGTCACGCTGATAAAAATCTGTGTAAAGCCCAGTACCAAAGACTGCGCCAGCACACTGCCGTGGCCAGCAGGATCAATGAACTGCGGCAATAACGACAAATACATCACCGCCACTTTAGGATTCAGCAGGTTAGTGATGAAGCCCATCATGAACAACTTGCGCGGGCCATCCTTGGGCAGATCCTTGACCTGAAAGGGAGAGCGACCACCCGGCTTGACTGCCTGCCACGCCAGATACAGCAGATACAACGCGCCGCCGACTCGCAGGGCGTCATACGCATAAGGAACGGCCATGACCAATGCGGTAATACCCAACGCGGCCAACACCATATAAACGAAAAAGCCCAATGCAACGCCGCACAGTGAAATCAAACCTGCGACCCGGCCTTGGCAGATCGACCGCGAAATCAGGTAAATCATATTCGGGCCGGGTGTTAACACCATGCCAAGTGAAATCAAACCATAGGCAACCACGGTGGACAGTTCGGGCATGGTGTCGCTCCTTGAGAATGTTCGGAGCAAGATTAATCCGCGTAAAGCAAAGACGTTAGACACAGATTCAAAAACAAAACGGCATACACAGACACGAAGTATCTGAACAATTTAAGATGAGCCAACTGGAGCGATTCCTCTCACTTCAACCTCAGGACACCCAATGCTCATTGTCTTCAGCGGTCTTCCCGGTACCGGTAAAACAACCATCGCCCGTGAACTTGCCAGCCAGATGCGTGCGGTTTATCTACGGATAGATACGATTGAGCAAGCGATCCGAAACTCTGGTGAGCTTGCTCAGGATATCGGTCGTTGCGGGTACATGGCTGCGTACGAACTTGCGCTGAGCAACCTGCAACTGGGCAATTCGGTTATTGTTGATTGCGTTAACCCGGTCATGGAAAGCCGGAAAGCCTGGAGCGAAATTGCCGCACGGGCTGGCGTTCAGTTAGTCGACATTCAGGTGGTTTGCTCGGACAAACGAGAGCACCAGCGTCGGGTTGAGAGCAGAAAAAGTGATGTACCGGGGCTGACCCCGCCCACCTGGACGTCTGTGCTCAGTCATGAATACGAAGCGTGGAATGAAGCGCCGTTTACTGTAGACACGGCGTTGATGTCCCCAGTGGAGGCAATCGCAATCATCACCGGAAGATTTTTATCAGGCCTGAGCAATGAGCCGGACAACAGCTAATCAACAGGCACTTCAATAAGGAGTTTTAAATGCTGACAGGACAATGTCTGTGCGCAACCGTGGTTTTTTCCCTCAAGGCAGAGCCGCTATATTTCTACCGATGCCACTGCTCCCTTTGCCGCAAACAAACAGGCACCGGTTATAACTGCGCGACGATCGTTCCTGAATCCGGCTTTCAGTGGGAGGCGGGACAGTCTGAAATCAACACATGGCTCAAACCCAGCGGCTACCGGAATGATTTCTGCAAGCACTGCGGCTCAACCGTTCCCAATGCCTTGCGTGGCAAGCCGTACATGTGGATACCCTTGGGTCTTCTGGATTCGCAAGTCCACGCCATGGAGTGTATCGGCGACTACTGCCTGAGCGACGCCATGCAATGGGATACGGTGCAGTCGGAAAAAACCTTTGACGGAGCTACCGAATCTCTAGCGTCACTGCTCGCGGCTTTGCGGGTAGAGTGTTGAAGACATAAGGGTCCCGTAGCAAGCTACGGAACCTTGACGCCTACACCTGAAACTGCTTCACCAACCGATTTAACTCCACTGCCAGCTTGGTCAGTTCCGACGTTGCTACTGCGGTCTGACTCGCGCCGTCATAAGCTTGATTCGAAAGATCACGGATACTCACGAGACTCCGATCGACCTCTCTGGCAACCTGCGCCTGCTCCTCTGAAGCTGTGGCTATCAACACGTTGCGTTCAGTAATGTTGTCAATGGACTCGGTGATTTCCACCAACGCTGTACCGGCTCCTTGAGCCGTGTCGAGCGTTTTTTGCGCTTGAGTATTGGTCTGAGTCATCGCCGAAACAGCTGCCCCGGTCCCCTTCTGAATCGAGCTGATCATTTGCTCGATCTCACTCGTGGACTGCTGCGTGCGGTGAGCCAACGCTCGCACCTCGTCCGCCACTACAGCAAAGCCGCGCCCAGCCTCTCCAGCGCGTGCGGCTTCAATCGCGGCGTTCAACGCCAGAAGATTGGTCTGCTCGGCAATGGCACGAATGACGTCCAGTACTTTGCTGATATCGGTTGCCATGACCGCCAGCCCCTGCACTTCCGTAGAAGCGTCTTCTACATTTGCAACCATCAGGCTGATAGCCTTGACCGTTTCATCAACACGAGCACGACCCGCCAGCGCAGCGGAATTGGAGCGGTTGGCAGCTTCGGATGCTGCTGACGCATTTCTGGCGACTTCCTCTACGGCTGCACTCATCTCGGTGACCGCAGTAGCCGCCATTTCCACCTCATGGTTCTGACGTTGCATGCCCTTGTTGGCGTCCTCTGTAACGGCATGCATTTCCTCCGAGGTCGACGCCAACTGGTTGGACGAGTCGGATATCAAAGACAGTGTATTGCGCAGGCCACCCTGCATGGCTTTCAAGGCTTGCATGAGCCTGGCTACTTCGTCGTGCCCCTGTACTTCAATAACTTCGCTGAGATCGTTTTTGGCAATACGTTCAGCTATAGCCAGCGACTGGCTGACAGGGCTGGTCACACTGCGGGTGTACATGAAAGCGAGGGCAATTGCAGCCAATGTGCTGACCAGAATAAAACCACCGACAATCAGCTTTGCCTGCTCATAGATGGAGGTGGCTTCCTCACCCGCCTTTCTTGCCTTGTCATTGTTCAGTTCGATCAAGTTCTTGATGTCGCGTTCTACGATATCTGCTGCCTGCTTCATCCCGCCGCTCGAAAGTTTGACAGCGCCATCCATATCACCCGCTGCGATCAGGGCCAGGTACTGATCCTGAACCTGTTGGTAAGTAACATAGGTCTGCGAAAGCTCAGCAAAATGCTCTTTGCCCTTCGGCGTAACAATGAACGGCTGCAGCTTTGCAATCAGCTCCTGGATGTTTGCTCTGGCCTGCTGTACGTCCTTCAGAGCCTGAGCCTTGCGATCCGCTGGCTCGACCGGGTTGCGCAGCCGTGCGTTACTGCCTCTGATGCTGACAAACTCTCTGTCTACCGTGCCCAGCAGCGATATGCTGGGCACAACATTGGTTTCCACAAACTTTTCCGATGCGTTCAAACTGGACGCTTGTTTAAGTGCAATCAGCCCCAACGCAATAATCATCAGACAGAAAAATCCAAAGCAAAGCGCCGAGCGTGGAGCGAGGTTAAGTTTACGCAGCATCATGTTGAGGACTCCTGGTTTGTCCTCTTGTGTCGTCTCCAATAAAAACGGCTACAGCACCGCTGGTCGGCAAGAAACTTTAACGCTGTAGGTATGGACTGCCACTTCAGAAATGATTGTAACTGGGTGTGACGGCTAGATATTTCAGGCTGAAAAGCCCCGAAAAAACCGGGTATTGGATTGGAAAATTGACGGTCCCCCTGTCAACTTAAGGTGACGCGCCGAACATAGTAATGATCAAACTCGCCGCTTTCTAAAACTGAAACCCATGGCGCATGTAAAACCGGTTCGAGGCGCTCTCTTTCAGCGCCCCGACTTTAATCGGTAGCCCCAAAGCATCCGCCTCTTCGAATATCAGCGACAGAACAGCAGAGCCTACGCCCGAACCTTGCGCGGCCAGCTTCAGGTACAGGTGATCAAGCACCAGTTCATCGTCGCACCGCTTGACCACGACAAACCCCACACGCTCTCCAGCCACTTCGATATAGCGCGTATCCCGTGCATCAAAACTGTTGGCAAACCGCTCGCGAGCACGCACCGGATCAAAGCGCCCTACCCGTTCCAGAATTTCGCGCATGGCTTCGATCCGAATGGCGACGAGATCATCGAGGTCGGTTTGTTGGGCGGGGGCCAAAGTTACGTTGGGACGGTGGTCAGTTGTAGCGAGCATCATTTGCACGCCTCTTTCATGGCGGGAGATATATAAGATTTTCTACGTAATCACGAACTGCTTCAGTGCCGCCATCATTGCAATCACCAGTACGGCCAGCCCAATCGCAGACGTCCATTCGGACTGAATGGTTTGGGCAAACCAGGACCCTTTAACAGGGTACTTTCCCAGTGTAAAAATCTTCATCACTGGCCAGCCTATGGGGTAGCAAATGATACGAAAAAAGACCTCAGCCAATATTTCCATCATCATCGACGCGCCTTGAATGACTTAATCAACCTGCGATGGCGATCTGCGGATTGAATATCAAACTCCACCTCACTGCCATCCCGGCTTCGCATTCCACGGATAGCCGCGAACACCGTAACGACGTGTATCAGCGTCATCCAGGTTTGCCTGATGACAGAAAGATATCCATGCACCACTCGTGGTGTCATCGAGCCCCGCCAGCCATTCGCTGACCTGGGCATCCAGCGCATCTGCGTCGCCATACAACATCCAGAGTTCAGTCAGATCGATCTGAACCACTGAGCCTTGCAACTGGCTGGCAATGAACGCCTCCCACTCAGCCAGACCGGTCGCGCTGTCAGCACCTAATGCCGCCTGAAGGCTCTGTCTTCTTGAGCTGTAAGTCTTCAGTGCTTTCCTGGTGGACGCAAAGCAAGTCAAAATCAGCTCGCTATCCAGCTCACCCGCATCGTTTTCGCAATGTACAAGAACGTTAACCAAGTCATCCGAATCGAACAACGCCAACCATAAAATTGGTAACTGATAACTGGCGGCCAGCAAACAGGCATCCTCCAGTTCGGCAGCCAGGGCGGGTTCGGATTGGCTGTGATTCATCAAGTAAACTCGATTTGCCATGTACAACTCCTTGACCAACGTCCGCAAATGGATTGGAAGTCTGCTCGATCATTCTGACGCTGCCAAACCCGCGCACGCTTTATCCAGATACGGAGCCTATCACCCTGAAAGCAGGATTCGGGATTCCGCGCGATAGCAAGCCTGGCCTGCAAGCTTGCTGCGCCTTTGAACCCTAGCAGATCGCCCGGCGTCCCTGACACGGCGCTGTCTCGCTGCAAACATTGGACTTGTAGGAGCGCACGAGCACCGCGAGGCCGCGATAGCGGTGTATCAGACAGACCGCCATCGCTGCCTCGCGGTGCTCGTAAGTTCCTATCAAACAAAATATAAATCACTGAATAAACGGGGGAGCTGTTGGAGTGACCGGGGTGGCGATCCACATTGCTCGCGATGGCGTCAGTTCATGCGATAAATTCGTTAACCATGAAATCGAATCGCGAGCAAGCTCACTCCTACAGGCCCGTGTTTGCTGCGCGACGGCGCGGCGTCTGGACGACGGGGGGATCTCCCACAGAAAAGCATTCCAAATCAGGTGATTGCATTTTGTTTGACAGGACCGGCTTTAGCGAATGGATCCGGAGTCCACTTGATCATCCTCCAGGGTGGCAATAGAAGGTCGCTTCACGCGCCGTGAAGTATTGACCTGATTCATTTACGGTCACCCCCCCTAACCTTGAACCACACCAGCAGCCTGCAACGCCTGTATATCCTCGTCGCAATAGCCTAACTCGCCAAGCAGCTCAGTTGAATGACTACCAAGCTCAGGCACGTTGAGCCGAGTGCCGAAACGCTGTCCATCCATTTCGAACGGCAACATTGGTACTTTCACATCAGCGCCATCGGGGGTCTTTAGCGCCGCCATGCCGCCCGATGCATTCAGGTGATGATCCTCAAACAGGTCCTCCGGGCGCTGAATGGGCGAGAACGGCAAACCTGCCGCTTCGCAACGTGCCATGACCTCAACCTTGCTCATGTCACCCAGACACTCGCGCACTCGCGGCAAAATGTCGTCACGCGCTTGTACCCGCTGGTTGTTCAGCACAAGCGTGGGGTCCACGGCCCATTCTTTGAAACCAAAGGCTTTGCAGAAACTTTGCCACTGGCCGTCGCTGACGACCCCGAGAAAAACCTGTTCATTGTCGGCGGTGGTGAATACGTCATAAATCGCCCAGGCCGAGACCCGATTAGGCATCGGCGCAGCGGCCTTGCCCGTGACGACTTTCTGCATCATGTGTTGCGCAACGAGGAAGGCTGAGTTTTCGAACAGGCCGGTCTGTACGAACTGCCCCAGGCCTGTGGAATTGCGCTGATGCAGAGCAGCCAGGATTGAAATGGCACTGAACATGCCGCCCATTACATCGTTCACCGAAGCTCCGGCCCGCAAAGGCCGACCGACGGGCCCGGTCATGTAGGCAAGCCCGGTCATCATCTGCACCACTTCATCCAGGGCCGGTCGTTGATCGTAAGGTCCGGGCAAGAATCCTTTCATTGAGCTGTAGATGATGGAGGGTTTGATCGCTTTGACCTGCTCGTATCCCAGCGCCAGTTTTTCCATGGCACCGGGGCGAAAGTTTTCGGTGACGACGTCCGCACTGGCGATGAGTTTACGAACCGCCACCATCCCTTCTTCGGTTTTCATGTCGACGGCGAAGCTTTTTTTATTGCGGTTGTAGGTCATCCAGTAACCTGCGCCGGAACCACGCAAGCGCCGCGTATTGTCCCCGGCGGGTGCCGGCTCCACCTTGATTACCTCTGCGCCCAGATCAGCCAGCACCAGACCGCAGGTCGGCCCCATGACCATGTGCACAAACTCGATCACACGAATGCCTGCCAACGGCAGAACCTTTTCAGTCGTCGATTGCATGTTCATTGACCCTTGCTTGCGTAACGAAAATTCTTGCCGACTCCGGCATCAGGAATGAACCCATAAAGCGGTTCGCCGGGCAGGCCCTTATGCAGCCATTCACGCGCAGCGACCAGACGATCGATATCGACGCCGGTGCGCAGGCCCATGGATTCGAGCAGGTAAACCAGGTCCTCGGTCACGATGTTCCCCGAGGCGCCAGGCGCGTAAGGGCAGCCGCCCAATCCGCCTTGAGAAGCGTCAATCGTGGTCACTCCGGCTTCGAGCGCGGCCACAACGTTGGCCAGCCCCTGCCCTCGGGTGTTGTGAAAATGAGCGCTGCCCGCGACCGCCCCCAGCTCATGGCGCAAACGGGTGAATAACTGGCGGACCTGAGTCGGATTGGCATAGCCCACCGTGTCGGCCAGCCCCACCTCGTCCACCCCAAGCCCGGCCATGGTCACGGCCATACGAATGACGTCATCGGCGGGGACCACGCCTTGCAAGGTGCAGCCAAATACAGTCGAAAGACCCGCCTCGATCAAGATGTGCGGGTACTGCTGATCGCGTAGCGCAACGACAGTGCGGACTTCTTCAATAACCTGCGCATGGGTCTTGCGAATGTTTGCCAGTGAATGAGGTTCGCTGACCGAAACAGGCAGGGTGATTTTCTGTACCCCGGCGTCAAATGCGGCCTGCGCACCTTTGAGATTGGGCACTAAAGCGGTGACGAATAGTCCCGGCAAGGTTCGCGCGTGAGCGACCAGCTGTGCGGCGTCAGCCATCTGTGGCAGCAGCTTGGGCGATACGAACGACCCGATTTCAATCTCACGTAAACCGGACGCCGCGAGTGCTGTTAGCCACTCGATCTTGAGCTGGGTAGGCATGCTCGCCTTGACGCTTTGCAGCCCGTCACGAGGGCCGACTTCGCTGATCAAAATATCGATGTCGTGATTGTTGTGCATGAAAATGACCTCGGATACAGGCCATCGGCACAAGGCCGATGGCCACTGCTTTAGTGCAGGATGGAAAGCGCGCCGATCAGCAGCGACATCACAAACATGACGCCCACGGTGCCCACCGACCATTTGAAAGAAATACGCTGGTTGTTCGCGTAATCGACATCCAGCAAACCGCACAGCAGGTAAGTCGATGCAACCAGAGGACTCAACACATGCACCGGTTGCCCGATCAGCCCGGCAACAGCCATTTCCATAGGCCCGATGCCATAGTGACTGGCGGTGTCTGCGAGGATCGGCAGGATGCCGAAGTAAAACGCATCGTTAGTGAGTACGTAGGTGCCCGGCATACTGATGAACGCGGTGATCAACGACATGTACTGCCCGGCCCACTGCGGGATGACGTAGATCAGGCTCTCTGAGATGGCCTTGATCATGCCGGTGCCGGTCATGATGCCGACGAAGATCCCGGCCGCAAAAATCAGCAGCGAGACCAGCATCACATTGCCCGCATGACGGGAGATCAGGGCTTTCTGGTCTTCGATTTTCGGGAAGTTGACCACCGCACCGATACCGAAGGCCAGCATGAACAGAATAGGCAGCGGCAACACGCTCATGACCATGCAGGCAATCAGGGCAATCGTCAGCACGGCGTTGAATGCGAAGCGCCAGTCCCCCGGTGCGGACTCCTGGAAGTGATCCATGCCCTCACCTCCTCGCAGCTCGATAACGCCCAAACGACGCTTCTCCATGCGCCCGAGCAGAAACGCGACAAACACCACCCAGGCCAGCGCGGCCAGCATCATCGGCAGCATTTCCATGAACAAATCGGCGACGTCCACGTGCATGGCACTGGCGGCGCGCGAAAACGGCCCGGCCCAGGGCAGCATGTTCATCACGCCGTTGCTGAGCAACAAAACGGTCGCCATGACTTGCAGGCGAATGCCTGTGCGTCGGTACAGCGGCAGCAATGCGGCCGTGGTGATGATGTAAGTCGTCGCGCCGTCGCCATCCAGACCGACACAGATGCCGAGAATGGCGCTGCCAATCACGATTTTCTGCGGGTCACCCTGAACCACTTTCAGGATCACTTTGACCAGCGGGTTGAATAGCCCGGCGTCGGTCATCATCGAAAAGTACAGGATCGCAAAAGTCAGCATGATGCCGGTGGGGGCAAGCATCTTCACCCCGTCGATCATCATCGGGCCCAGGCCCGCCGCAAAGCCGCCGATGCAGGCGAATACCACCGGTACCAGCATCAATGCCACCAAGGGCGAAAGACGGCGGCTCATGACCAGGTACATGAAGCAAATGATCATCGTATAGCTGAGGATCGTCAGCATGGTTTCCCTCTTGTTTTTAGTTTTATCTGGGTGACTTTTGACGAATTTGAAGCGCCGCCCCCCGCCGTCGATTGCCGAGGGCTATGGTCAGGCAAGCATCAGTGCAACGTATTCAGACCGGTAGACCTTTGGCGCGCAGTAGTGCGTCGAAGCGCTCTGGATCAGCGGTTCCAAGACGATTGTTTTCGCGAATAGACGCCTCACGCTCCAGGTGCGCGATGGCTTTCGGCAGCAGCGCCGCGACATCGGCCTGAGGGACTGCCAGCACACCGTCCGCATCACCGAGAATCAAATCGCCGGGCATGACGCACAGTCCGGCGCAGGCAATCGGCACATTGATTTCGCCGGGGCCATCCTTGCTTGGGCCACGATGGGTATGCCCTGCTGCAAACACCGGCAGGATGCCTTCGGCCAGCTCCTCGAGATCACGGACCGCCCCGTCGATAACGATGCCGCCAAGCTTGACCCGCAAGGCCGTCGTACGAACCAGGCCACCGATCACCGCCTGGCTGACATCGCCCGCGCCGTCGATGACCAATACATCGCCGGGCTGCACCATCATTAGTGCCTTATGCACCATCAGGTTGTCGCCCGGCCGAACGCGCAGGGTAAAAGCCGGGCCACACAACTTGAGCGACAGATCGCCGTGATAAACGTGCAGGCCTCTGGCGCCGATGCCGCGCCCCAGGCAATCCCCAGCCACCGCCACCGGAACGCTTCGGAAGGCTTCGATCAGTTCAGCATCGAGATCGCCGTTACGCGGATTGATGCGGTAGCCGGTTGGCCAGTCATTGAGAGCAGAAACGGTCATGGTAAATCTCCAGTCAAAGGGAAAGCAGGTCAGCGTTGACGCACGACGTACGCGGCACAGGCTTGCCGTCGAGAAAATCCAGAACGTTGTTGGCCGCGTCCCGAGCCATTGCAGCCAATGCAGCGGGGGTCGAACCGCCCACATGCGGGGTCAGCACGACGTTATCCAGTTGCAATAAGGGACTGTTGGACGGCAGAGGTTCGATGGCCATGGTGTCCAGACCTGCCGCGTACAATTGGCCGCTGCGTAGCGCGTCAACCAGAGCGGCTTCATCCACCACTTCGCCGCGAGCGGTGTTGATCAACACCGCGCCTTCGGGAAGCATTGCCAATTCGGTAGCGCCAATCAGGTTTCGGGTCTGTGCAGTGAGCGGCACGTGCAGGCTCAGGACGTGGCTTTCACTGAGCAACGCAGCCAACGATTGCACGGCCTCAGCACCCTGCAGATCACTGTCGGCGTTGAGAAACGGATCGTAGACCCGCACCCGCATACCGAGCGCCTGACACACCGTCGAGACTTTGCGCGCCACCTGACCAAAACCCACCAGGCCCAGCGTGCGCCCGCTCAACTCCAGCCCGTCTTGCGCACGAGACCAGCGCCCGGCGCGAATCTCGCTGTCCATCCAGCTGACTTTACGTGCCGCAGCGAACATCAGGCCCAGGGTCATTTCACACACCGACTGCGCGTTGGCACCGGGAGTGACGTAAACCGGAACGCCCCGGGCGCTCGCCGCAGCGACATGGATATTGCTGACGCCAACACCGTGTTTGGAGATGACTTTCAGGGTCGGGCAAGCGGTAATCGCCTGCTCGCTCAGCTCGAAAGTCCGGGAGATCACCGCGTCGATCGGCTCGCTGGCCATCAACCGCTCGATGTCAGCGACTTCCTGCCCGGCGCGAACAAACAACACCCGGCAGCCGCGCTGCGTGAGGATATCCAGTCCAGCCGGAGCCAGGCGTTCGGCGGTGACAAGAATGGAGTAAGTCATAAAGGACGCCTTGTTTTAATTATTGGCATCGGTTCAGACATCGACGGACGATATCTACCGCTTATGGCATCCATGTTTAACCTTTTCTTCGTATAAATCTATTTCCGCTTTTTTATTCAACTATGAATTAAATTGATGCAATTACCCACAGCCCGCCCTTGCTGGGGCAATGGGTAACACTCGGGAGACACTGTGTCCGGACACAGCGCAGTCGCGCAGCAAACACTATCCCTGTAGGAGCGCACGAGCATCGCGAGGCCGCGATAGCAGTGCATCAGACAACACGCTATCGCGCAGCAAACACTATCCCTTGCAGGAGCGCACGAGCACCGCGAGGCCGCGATAGCGGTTCATCAGACAAGACGCCATCGCACAGCAAACACTATTACTTGCAGGAGCGCACGAGCACCGCGAGGCCGCGATAGCGGTTCATCAGACAAGACGCCATCGCACAGCAAACACTATTACTTGTAGGAGCGCACGAGCACCGCGAGGCCGCGATAGCAGTGCATCAGACAACACGCCATCGCGCAGCAAACACTATCCCTTGTAGGAGCGCACGAGCATCGCGAGGCCGCGATAGCGGTGCATCAGACAACACGCCATCGCTGCCTCGAGATGCTCGTGAGCTTCTAAAGAAAAGCATCCCAGATCAGGTCATTGCATTTTTGTTTGATAGTAGAAGGGTCAGGTCAGATCGGAATGATCGGTGAAAAGGCCTGAGCCTTCGCGCTTGAGCAGGTCGACGACGTAAGCGGTGGGTGGCGAGATATAGGCTTCGCGGCGCATCACTAGACCGAAGCTGCGCTTCATGGTGGTTTCCGGCAATTGCACCTCACGCAAGGTAGCGCCAATCTTGCCCACGCCCAGGTTGTGCCTGGAAATGAAGCTCAACAGCGGCGTGTGAGCGATCAGCCGCGGCATCATGTTGATGGAGTTGGTCTGGATCTGAATCTGCGGCGTGTCCAGTTGATGGTTGAAAAAAGCATTGTCCAGCCAACGCCGCGTAGCCACCGTGGGTGCCGCCAGCACCCAGCGCCAGTCACACAGACCCGCCATGGTGATCGGCCCCTCGAACAACACATGGTCCGCGCTGGCGACCACCACAACTTCATCCTGCAACAGGGCAAAGGTTTCGAATTGCGAAACATCGACCGCCGACAACGGGCAAATCAGCAAATCCAGTTGCCCGGTCCGCAGCGAGTTCAGCAGGATATCGTTCTGGCCGGTGACCAGCTCCAGGGTCAAGTCCGGGGCCGTTTCCAGCAATAACGACACCAGACTTGGCAGCAGGTATTCAGCCGCTGTGGGCCCACAGCCCAGACGAACATTTCCCACGGTACCTTTGGCGAAGTCCTGAATTTCCCGACGGGTTTCCTGCACGCCCTGACGCAGATGACGCGCACGCATCAGCAGCAGTTCACCTGCGGGTGTGAGGCGCATGCGCCGTCCCTCACGAAAAAACAACGCCGTGCCGAGTGTCTCTTCCAGTCGTTGAATGCTTTTTGACAGTGCAGGCTGGGTGCGATGCAGTTTTTCACCCGCGCGCCCCAGATTGCCTTGATCAGCGATGGTTTCGAAGTAATAAAGGTCGCGTAAATCCATTCGTACACATCCACATGACGTTGGCTATTGCTCTGCCAAGATTGCACATTTGTCATGATGGCCGATGCGATGTGAATTCCCAACCCGAGTTGAGTCGGTGCGAAATCCCAATCGGCCTTCGTCTGTCTGGGCTGTAGAGCTATGGGATATAAAGCGCCTGCCGCTCAGTCGAGCAAAGAGAACCTGATTCTAGTCAAGGCACCGTTGCTGTTCTCACGAGTGACAGTTGCCTTACACCGGGACGCGAGCGCATCGACCAGCCCTAAACCACGCAAGCGTGACCCTTTCGTGGGTTGATTTCCCACCTGGCGTTGCTCGAAGCCAACCCCGTGATCGGCAATGACAATCTCCACCTCGCGATCTGCCTCTTTGCGAATCGAGAGTTCGACAGGTGAGGTACGAGAAGACCCGTGTTTTACGGTATTGGTCATCAGCTCGTTTACGATCAGGCCAATGTCAGAAGCGAATTGCATCGTCACATGCACTGACTTCACGTCGACCTCCAAAGCCGTTGCGTCGCCTGTTTCCGCCGTCAACGCGGCGCGTGCCAGATTCGGCAGATAGACAGCCAGATCAATTTTCCCCGTCACAGCCTTATGCAATTCAGCCTGAATAACGCCAACACCTTGCACACGATTCATGGCGTCCCGCATCAGCGCCTTTGCTTCCTCGCCCTCGGCTTTTAGAAGGGATAACTGCATAAAAGAAATAATCAACTGCAGATTATTTTTAACCCGATGATTCAGTTCTGCGAGAAGCACCTTCTGGTACGCCTCCATTTCCTTTTCATCGGTAATGTCGATGCAGGTTCCGAAAAAACCTGAAAACTCACCCTCGCGAAAATACGGCCTGCCGTTATTCAGGAACCAGCGATAAACACCATCATGGCGGCGCATTCGGTAACGCATGCTGAAAAGCTCACGCACCGCGAAAGCATTGGTGAACACAAGTTGGCAGAGTGCTTGATCCTCAGGATGAACATCCTGAAGCCATCCTGAGCCGTACAGCTCCTCCAGACTTCTTCCACTGAATTCACGCCATGGCTTGTTAAACCAGTCACATAGCTGATCAGTTCTGGAGCGCCAGATCATTACAGGCGCATTGTCTGCCAGTTCTTCGAAATCAATTCCGGCGAGCTCTGGAGATTCATCATTCATCGCTAAGCCTTCAGAGGCCCGGGGCGCTCATGGAAGATTTTCAAAGCACCAGGATTCGGGATATTCGAGGGCTTGCCTGCCAGCCAAAACCCGGCAATCAATGCAGCGTTGGTCAGATCATCAAGACTGTAGGGCTTACTTAAAACGCCAATTGACTCAGCCCCCCGCTCGCTGGCGGCGACAATCTGTCCGGTCACAAAAAGAGAAAAAATGCCGTGCTGGATACGTAAAAAATTAGCGACCTCAATGCCCTCTTCGTTTCCGGAGAGATTGATATCAACAAAAGCAACGTCTACAGGGAAATCCTTGGCAAGCCTCAACGCTTCGATTTCGTCATAAGCGGGTCCAACGATCTCATGACCCTCTTCTTCAAGCGCTTCAGCGTTCAGCAACGCCAGTATGGGGTCATCCTCAACAATCAAAATCCGCATAGTTTTCCTGAAAACGCTAACAGGTGAATGAAATACACCTCGTTAACTAAGTGACCCCTATGAAAATAGACAGTTTCATTGAGTATCACCGGCGTTCACGGATTAGCTCAGGGTTGAGGATCTGGGGACTTTACCACGGTGGCAGTTTATATATCGGGCGATGGAAGAATGGCGTCGCTAAATGCGCAGGGAGACTGAGAAAGGCGGAAAATTTTACTTATATTCATACGCTGGAAACATCCAAAAGCATAGGTATCGACATCAATTACACTCAAACGATTATCTTCACCATTATTTACCCAAGAGCTTCATGGCCTTCAACACGGCGTGTCCTGGCAGCGTTGCTGAATGACGCTCTATCTGAAAAAACGAAAATAACTGGATAGACGGCTTTCTGGAGGATTGGCTTTTGCCGGAGGGCCAATACATTTGCCAGTTATCCTTCTCCGGGATTGATGTCCTCCCGGCCAAAGCCGCTCCTGCGGGGCTCTGTTTGCTGCGCGACGCCGGGATGTGAAACGTCCTCTTTTAACCGGGCTCGAACGCCGATCATGAATTGCGCGCTGCAGCCTGCGACGCGCAAGCCATGTCGGCTGCCCTGATGCTTACTTCTTCAACTTGCGCGATAAAAATTCACGGATGTAGCCGGCCACTTCTGGCGCACGGGTTTCCAGCGTGAAATGGCCAGCATCCAGCAAATGCACTTCTGCATCCGGGATATCTTTACGATACGCCTCGGCCCCCGGCGGAATGAATGCAGGGTCGTGCTTGCCCCATACGGCCAGCAACGGCGGTTGGTGTTTGCGCAAATACGCCTGAAATGCCGGGTAAGCGGCCACATTAGTGCGGTAGTCGAGAATCAGGTCCAGCTGGATTTCTTCTGCGCCAGGCCGCGCCATGTACAGAATGTCGAGGTTGTAGCCGTCCGGCGAAAGCTTCTGCGGATCGGCTCCGGTGCCGTATTGCCAGTCACGAATCGTCTCCGGCGACAACGAAGGACGGCAGGCTTCGCGATTGGCCGCGGAAGGATCACGCCAGTAGGCTTGCCACGGATCCCACTGATCGCTGAAACCTTCCAGATAAGCATTGCCGTTCTGGCTGATGATTGCGGTCACCTTCTCCGGGTTTGCGGCGGCAAGGCGCAAGCCGGTTGGCGCGCCGTAGTCGAAGATGTACAGCGCGTATTTCTTCAGGCCCAGCGCCTCGGTGAAACCCTCGACCACCTTATATAAGTTTTCAAAGGTGTAATCGAACTGCCCGCGCGGCGGCGCTTTGGTGTTACCGAAACCCGGTAAATCCGGGGCGATGAGGCGGTACTGGTTTGCCAGCAAGGGCATCAGGTCGCGGAACATGTGGCTGGCGCTCGGGAAGCCGTGCAACAGCAAAAGTACCGGGGCGTCCTTGGGACCGACTTCGCGATAGAAGACCTCCACCTCGCCGACCTTCTGGGCATGAAACGTAACGCGGAACGCATCATCGAGTGCCATAACGTTTTCCTTGGTTGCAGGTGCCTTGGAGGATGTAGGGGCAGCGCTCGCGAATGACGCGCCCAGCGCCGCGGCAGCGCCGACAGCAGATGCCTGTAAGACCTTGCGCCGACTGACGCCATTTGCATCACGGGCTTCGGCGAATGGATCGGACTTGCTCATGGTAAGAACCCAGGTTGAATGAATAGGGGTCCATGCTATTCGTTGCCTCTTCTGCAGAGAATTACCAGCTAACTCAATTCACCATTTCTATTCCTGCAATGCTGCTAGCATTCCAGACACGCTACCTCATGCTACGAGTGAAACATGGATCGAATTCAGGAAATGACGCTCTTCGCCGCACTGGCCGAGCAAACCAGCTTCGCCGGGGTTGCCAGACACTTTGGTTTGTCCACCGCGACAGTCACGCGGGCCGTGGCCAGCCTGGAGACGCGGCTGGGGATTCTGCTGGTGGTGCGCACTACGCGAAATATGCGTCTAACTGAAGCCGGACAACGCTTTGCCATTGATTGCCGCCGTTTACTCGCCGACCTGGATGAGGCTGAAAACGCTGCGGGTGGCCTGCATACCCTTCCCGGCGGATTGCTGACGGTGACAGCGCCTCAGATGTTCGGTGCGCTGCACGTTACACCGCTGCTGACCCGTTTTCTCAGCCAGTACCCGTCTGTGGAGATCCGCGCGATTCTGGTTGATCGGGTGGTGTCCATGCTGGATGAAGGCATTGACGTTGCCGTGCGCATTGGTGCCCTGCCCGATTCAACATTGACGGCAATCCCGGTGGGCAGCGTACGCCGCATGGTCTGCGCCTCCCCCGCCTACCTGGCAGAACACGGCACCCCGCAGCACCCGGACGATTTACGCCAACACTCGACCATCTCGACATCCGCCTCAGAACGCCCACCTCAATGGGCCTTCCGGGTCGACGGGCGAGACTACACCGTGGATGTCGCTTCGCGGCTCAGCCTGACATCGTTCCAGGCTGCAATTGGCGGGGCCTTGCAGGATTGGGGGCTGACTCAAGTGCCGTATTACCAGATACGCAAACACCTGCGGGACGAGAAACTCAAGTGCGTGCTGCCAGGGTTCGAGATCGAGCCCGAGCCGGTACATGTGGTGTATCTGGAGGGGCGTCGTGGCTCCTCGAAGGTACGTTCGTTTGTGGATTTCTGTGTGGAAGGATTGAGGAAGGATCTGCGGTTTGAGGCGGGGATTGCTTGAAGGTGACGCTTTCAAACATCAAATCAATCATGACCCTCAAATGC
>NZ_JACONW010000030.1 GCF_014357575.1 Pseudomonas folii
TCTAAAGTGAACGCTAATCACCCCTTCAACATCGGATACAGCGAAACCACCAACAGCAGCGCCATCCCCCCGTTAAACACCCGCAACCAGAACGGGTCGCGCAACGCGTTGCGCAGCAGGCTGCCAAACCCAGCCCAGACACAAACACTCGGTGCGTTGATCAGCGCGAACACCGCAGAAATAATCACCACATTGGTGAAGTAACCCTGCAGCGGCGTGTAGGTACTGATCGCACCGACTGCCATGACCCACGCCTTGGGATTGACCCACTGAAACAGCGCAGCCTGCATAAACGTCTGCGGCTTGCCCTCATGTCCTGATGCGTCAGACGCCGGGCCAGAAGTGGCGATCTTCCACGCCAGGTACAACAGATAGGCAGCGCCGACGTAGCGCAGGATCGAATACAGCAGTGGGTAAGCTTGAAACGCAGCGCCGAGCCCAAGACCCACCGCCAGTACCAGACTGAAAAAACCACAGCTGATACCGAAAATATGCGGCACCGTCCGGTTGAACCCGAAGTTCACCCCAGAGGCCAGCAGCATCATATTATTGGGGCCAGGCGTCACCGACGTGACGAATGCAAACAGGGCGAAGGCAAGCAGTAGATCGAGAGAGAGCGACATGGAGCGGTCCAGACGTCAAAGGGCAGGCCTTCACCCTAACGAACCAACGCCCAAAAACACACGAACAGTCAGGTAAAAATACAACCGGTACAGTTCTGGATCACCAAGGATTTATCGAGACTGTACTTGAGCGCTTAGCCTTGACGATCCTTGCTGACTTCAGCGTTATCAGCACTGATCTCACCGCGATTATCAAATGCTCGAACAGCCTGCATCTGTGGATCAGCCAACAGTTTAGCCTTGGCGATCTGATACTCGTCGAAGGTCAGCCCGCGACGATTCAAATCTTCCAGCGCTAACTGATGGGTTTCCTGGGCGGTGTAAGGACGCAATTCAACGGCATGATGGGTGGAGCAACCGGAGACAACAGCAACGGTCAATAACAGGGCAAAAGCGTAAATGCGGTTCATGAGAGCCTCCGGATCGGGTTCATTTCGGGAATGAACAAAGGTTACGCCCGGAGTCGTTTACGTAGAAATCACTGCTCTTGATAGTCGGTATTGGTGGGGGAAAATTGTCAGAAATGCAATCGCTGTCGTGCGGCAAACATTAGACCTGTAGGAGCGCACGAGCACCGCGAGGCCGCGATAGCGGTGTATCAGACAGAACGCCATCGCTGCCTCGCGGTGCTCCTGAGCTCCTACAGATCCTTCAAACAGTACTCAAGCCCGCCACTTTCCCCAATACTCCAGCGAAGTGCGCCACAGGCAGATGCCGATAAAGTACGCCGACATCGTGAACCACACGCCCATCACCACTGGCCCGTTATGGGGATGGTTGATGATCAGCAACGCACTGCTGATCAACCAGATGGTGGTCACCAGGATATTCAGCGGCATGAAACGACGCACCCGGAACGGATGCAGAAACTTCATCCGGGTCACCGTCAGCAACGCCAGACCGATGATGGTCAGGAAGGTCACCCAAGGCGATGGCTGAATGATGTACAGACACAGCGCCACCACGTTCCAGGCCGCCGGAAAGCCCTGAAAGTAATTGTCCTTGCTCTTCATTTCCAGATTGCAGAAACAGAACAGCGACGACACCAGAATGATCGCAGTGCTCAGCAACAACGTATAAGGCGGCAGCGGGATGTAGCTATAAATAAACAACGCAGGGATAAACACGTACGTCAGATAATCAATGACCAGGTCCAGCACTGAACCGTCAAAGCCCGGCAACACCGATTGCACGTTGAATTTGCGCGCCAGCGAACCATCGACGCCATCCACTGCAAGCGCCAGGCCTAGCCACAACAGACATGCCTTGGCTTGATCATCGAACAGGGCAATGGTCGCCAGAAATGCAATGACCACGCCGGTGGCGGTAAAACCGTGGGCACCCCAGGCTTTAAGCCAGGCCACTCGTTGAGTCGATATCACAGGAAAATGTCTCCAAAAGGTGTAGCGGACCAGTGTAAACCTGGTTGGACGGACTATCGACCGGCCATCAGTCGATAAGGTTCATCGCCGGACGGTGTTAACGCCCTGCCAGTTCAGGGTTGCATCATGCGCCGAGCAAGCGAAACGCACGATAAAAAAATGCCTGCCAGCGACCAATATAGGAAAAATCCCCACTCTTTTAAACATATCCATTACCATGCCGCCCGTCGGTTTCCAAACGGGATTAATAGGGAATCCGTGACGACCTCAAGGTCGTCAACCGGAACTGCCCCCGCAACTGTAGGCGCTGAGCCCTGCTCCATCGATGCCACTGGGTCACTCCGGGAAGGCCCGAGCACGGCGATGATGCGTCAGTCAGGAGACCTGCCGACATCAGGAAGCTGCACCGCAGCCAATAAAGCGGCCGCACTTTCTGGCAACTGACCCACCGGCGGGGTGTCCGGGGAGTACATCCGTCAGCACGGCGGCACAGCCGTGACTGATTGACCCTGCCGAGCCTTTGCCAGCAGCAAGTCGTGATGTGTATCCAGCCAGAACACCATCGTGCGGATAACCGTTCGAATGGAGATCGTTTTTCATGTCTTTGCCTCGTTTTGCTGTTCTGCTTGCTGGACTGGGTTTTTCTGCGCTGACCCTGGCGGCCAACCCGGCCCAACCCTCTGGCATGCAGACAACCTACCCGCTGACTCTGGATAACTGCGGCGTGCCGCTGACCTTCGCCAAGGCGCCCGGCAAAGCTGTGACCATTGGCCAGTCAGCCACTGAAATCCTTTATTCCCTGGGGCTGGCCGACAAAGTGGTCGGGACTTCGCTGTGGTTCAACAACGTGCTGCCCCGTTTCAAGGACCTGAACGACAAGATCCCGCGTCTGGCCGATAACGATCCCAGCTTCGAGGCGGTGATCAACAAGCGCCCGGAACTGGTCGCCGTGCAATTCGAATGGATGGTCGGCCCCCAAGGCGTGGTGGGCACCCGGCAGCAATTCAACGAAATGAAAATCCCCACCTACCTCATGCCGTCGGACTGCGAAGGCAAAGACAATCTGAAAGGTGCTGACGGCACGCGCCTGCGCCCGTTTTCGATCGACAGCCTGTACAAGACCGTCACGCAACTGGCGCAAATCTTCGACGTCCAGGCCCGTGGTGCCGAGTTGAACGCCGACCTGCAGGCACGTCTCGCCACGGCTCAGGCCAGCGTCAAAGGCAAACACCTGAAGGACGCCTCGGCAGTATTCTGGTTCTCCAGCGCAGACCTGAACGTCGACCCTTATGTCGCCGGTCGCAAAGGCATTCCGGCGTTCATGATGGACACCCTGGGTCTGCGCAATATCGTGCAGTCCGATGAGGAATGGCCGACGGTTGGCTGGGAAACCATCGCCAAGGCCAACCCAACCATTCTGGTACTGGCGCGCATGGACCGCCGCCGCTTCCCGGCCGATGATTTCCAGAAAAAACTGGAATTCCTCAAGACCGACCCCGTCACCAAAAACATGGACGCGGTCAAGAACAACCGGATTGTCATTCTGGACGCCCAAGCCATGGAAGCGACGATTCGTACCTTCGACGGCATCGATGAACTGGCGGACGCCATCGACAAATTTGATCTGCACCCATGACAGCGCAATTCGCCGGTCGCTTGCTAAGCAAGATTTGCCTGCACGGAGCCTGGGTGCTGGCGGTATTGCTGGTGGCGATTGTCGCGGGCATTGCCATTGGTGAAACGCCGATCAGCCTGTCACTGGTGTTTCAGGTGCTGGCCAACAAACTGTGGGGCGCCGGTTTCGTGCTCGACCCTATCGATGAAGGCATCGTCTGGAATTACCGCCTGACCCGCGCCCTCGTCGCAGCGGCCTGCGGTGCGGGCCTGGCTATTTCGGGCGTGGTTTTGCAATCACTGTTGCGCAACCCCCTGGCCGATCCTTACCTGCTGGGCATTTCCGCCGGGGCCTCGACCGGCGCGGTCCTGGTAGCGATCATCGGCGTGGGCGCAGGCGCTATCTCGTTGTCAGCCGGGGCGTTTGCCGGGGCCATGGCCGCTTTTGTGCTGGTCGCCCTGCTGGCGCGCAGTACCGGCGCTGTCAGTGGCAGCGGGCAGATCATTCTCGCGGGCATCGCCGGTTCGCAACTGTTCAACGCCCTGACCTCTTTCCTGATTACCAAATCAGCCAACTCCGAACAGGCACGCGGCATCATGTTCTGGCTGCTGGGCAACCTTAGTGGCGTGCGCTGGCAATCAGTCACGCTGGCCGTGCCGGTGGTGTTGATCGGTCTGGCGGTCTGCCTGTGGCATCGGCGCTCGCTGGATGCGTTCATGTTCGGCAGTGATTCCGCCGCGGCCCTGGGCATCCCGGTGCGTCGGGTTCAAGTGATATTGATCGCCACGGTGGCGCTGGTCACGGCGGTGATGGTCTCGCTGGTGGGTTCCATCGGTTTTGTCGGCTTGGTCGTGCCCCATGCGGCGCGCTTGCTGGTCGGCGTGCGTCATGGTCGTTTGATCCCGGTCAGTGCCCTGGCCGGCGCGGTCTTTCTGATCGCTGCCGATGTGCTGTCCCGCACGGCGATCAAGGGCCAGGTCTTGCCCGTCGGAGTTATCACCGCCCTGATCGGCGCACCGGTATTCGCCGTGATTCTGATAAAGGCCAAGGGGGGTCGATGAGCATTCTCAAACAGCCAGCGACCGACATCGACCGCGACGTGTTGTCGTGCTCCGGTCTGAACTGGTCGATCAAGGGTGTGCCCATTGTTCGGGATGTCGCGTTGCAGTTACGGCGCGGTGAAACCCTGGGATTGATCGGCCCCAACGGCTCTGGCAAATCCAGCCTATTGAAGTTGCTGTCTGGCATCCGCACCCCGGCCGGCGGCGAGATCTACCTTAACGGCATTAACCTTGCCGCCATGAAACGCCGCGATGTCGCGCAGATGATTGCGGTTGTCGAGCAGCAGGCGGAAACCTCGGACGCGATCACGGTGCTGGACGCTGTAGAACTGGGCCGCACGCCTTGGCTTTCAGCGCTGGAGCCCTGGTCAGCCGCAGACGATGGCATTGTTCGTCAGGCCTTGCACGATGTCGACATGGCCGACAAACCCAAGCGCGCCTGGCACAGCCTGTCGGGGGGCGAACGACAACGCGTCCACATCGCCCGCGCCCTGGCTCAACGACCGCAGATCCTGTTGCTGGATGAACCCACCAACCACCTGGATATCCAGCATCAGTTGAGCATTCTGGGGCTTGTCAGATCATTGTCGGTTACGACTCTGATCGCCCTCCACGACCTGAATCAGGCGCTGGCCTGCGACCGGCTGGCCGTGATGGACAAAGGCGCACTGATCGCCATCGGTGAACCTTCCGACGTGCTGACCTGCGAACTGCTGCGCGAGACGTTTGGTGTAGAAGCGCACTACCTGACCGATCCGTATGACGGGACGCGAATATTGCGGTTTCGCTCATAAAGCTGAAGGTGTAAAAGCATCTCAAGATGATCACGGTCCTGTAGGAGCCGAGCTTGCTCGCGATAAGCCCGGCACCTAGGCAGGTATACCGCGTTATCGTTCTTCGCGAGCAAGCCCGGCTCTTATCAAACAAACTACAACCATCTGGTTTGGAATGCTTTTCTGTAGGAGTGAGCTTGCTCGCGATGGCGTCAGGACAGGCCATATCTTCATTGAATGACAGACCGAATCGCGAGCAAGCTCACTCCTACAGAAAAGCATTCCAAATCAGATAGTTGTAGTTTGTTTGATAAGAGGAATTCATGGCAGATGGTTTGTTGGTTGCCAAAGCCGAAATAATTGGGCGATGTGTCGAGCGAGCCTGGGAGGAGTAGGGGGATCTCGGCTAACGCGGT
The DNA here is from genome assembly GCF_014357575.1 of Pseudomonas folii. Taxonomy (GTDB): domain Bacteria; phylum Pseudomonadota; class Gammaproteobacteria; order Pseudomonadales; family Pseudomonadaceae; genus Aquipseudomonas; species Aquipseudomonas folii. Next base: position 5,871 of record NZ_JACONW010000030.1, read on the forward strand.
CTAGAGGGGTGTAGGAATCGTCCTGTTTTCCTCAGGTTGATAGTCGAAAGCTGGGAGATATGAATAACTACCGCAGTCGCCAATTGGAATTGGCTGATGATGGATCTGAATCCACTCGGCATTACGAGGGAAATCAGTTCAGGGGAAACCATGCAGGAACGCGTCATGACTGAAACCGAGCTCGAAAAAACCAAAGCCGAGATCGACAAAATGTTAGCTGAAGCTCGCAAGCTCGTTTTGGAGGCTGACAAGCTCGGCGCTGAAAAAACCAAGCTTAATGCTGAAGCTCGCAAAATGACTCGCGAAATTTTCTGGTATCCCGTCGCAATTGCCATCGGCATGATTGGCACAGTGTCCACGGTAACGCTGTTGCTGGCCAGGCTACTTAACTGAGCACACTCAGTCGTATGTTCAGCCCCTGGTGAGACTTGATCCCTCTGCTCAAACTGAAACAACAAAGCCCGCATTAGCGGGCTTTGTTGCTTCAGGCTAAGACCTCAATCAGAAGTCGTAACGCACATTCGCGGTGAAGGTGTCGGCGTCGAAGCCACTGCTGGTCAGGTAGTTGTACGTCCCGCCCACGCTCCACGCACCCACGCGGTAGTTCGCGCCCAGTCCCAGCTCGTAGCTGTCGCGGGCCGGTGTTGCGCCGGTGGTGGTGAACGGCGTACCGCCGAGCACGAAGGTGGAGGTGGTGCCGGCCTTGTCGCCGATGAAGTCGTGCCAGGCCATCAGCTTGGCTTCCGGCTCCAGGCTGCCCACGCCTACGTCGAAAGCGGCTGCCAGGCGGGCACCCAGCCCCATCTCGCCGATTTCATAGCGCTGGCTGCCAACGTTGAGAGCGGCAGAGCTGCCTTTTTCACGGTACGAGTCAATCGATACGTTGGCGTAGCGCGCACCGACCTGCGGTTCCACCACCCACTGCTTGTCGAGCTGGAACGTGTAGCCTGCCAGTGCATTAACGCCGAAGATCTCACTGTCGTAGTCGGCCTTGGCGCGAGTGCCCGCGATGTAGCGCTTGGACTCGTTGTCGTTCCAGCCATACATCAGGGAGGTGTCGACGAAGAAGTTGTCACGTGCCCAGTTGCCGTACAGGGTCAGTGCATGGCCGGTGACATCGGTTTTGCTACCCAGGTCGGATTTGACGTCGCTGGTCAGGTAGCTGTAAGCCAGGCCCACGGTGGTATCGGCATTGAGTTTGCCATCGGCGCCCACGGCGATGCCGTTGGTGTTGGCGTCGTAGCCGTCGATACCGTGGCGGCTATCCTGGTTGGCGTCGCTGGACAGCGCCTGTAGCCATACGCCTTGATTGGCCAGGACGTCACCCGAGGACAGACCGTTACGTGCTTTGCTGGCGCGGCGATTCACGGCACTGCTGACCAGATTCTGGCTGTTGGTGGCGGCGTTGATCGCTCCACGGCTGACGTCCGGGGTCAGGGTTTCGGCAAGTTTCGCCAGTTCTTCGCTGGTGGCGGCGTTGGCGAAACGCTGGAATACCGGGTCGCTTTCGTCCAGCTGGCCCATGACTGTGTTCTTGAACGGCTTGATGGCGTTCACTGCATTGCGCGAGCCGTGGGCACCGAGCAGGTCTTCTGTGATCGTCTCATCGCTGCGGGTGGCTACCAGTGCTTTTACGTCCTGGCCTTCAATGCCGAAGTTCTTCACTTCAAGCAATGCCGAGGAGGAAACCACGGACAGGTTTTGCGGCTCTTCCCAGGTGCCAGAGTTGATGAGGGTGTAGCGGGTGCCCTGAGCCGAGGTGCGGAAGTCGTCCGAGCGGGCCTGCAGTTCGACCTGGCTACCTGGAGAGAAGTAGGTATTGCCAGTGACTTTCAGGATTGGCGTATTAGGCTGTGTGTCGTTGTCCAGCAGCAGGCGCAGGCGAGCAGTGTCGCTGTCCATGTCGAGGTCGCCGACGATCGTGGTCTGCGGGCGAAGCAGCGTCAGGCGGCCACCGTCGATATCGACAAAACCGGAACGGATGGTCGAGCCATCGAACATCGCGTCGCCTTGCACCAGCACACCGCTCAACCCCAGTAGGTCACCCTTGACCTGGCCACCTTGCCAGTAGAAATATGAAGGGGAGGCATTGTCGTCCGCCAGAATTGCTGCGGTGCCGCCTTCGATCAGGCCGCCTGTCTGTCTGATGGAGAAGATGTCGAAACCGCCGGAGGTGTCGAGGCTGACAAAGTGGATACCCACGCCGTCGGCGGAGATAGTCCCGCTGTTGTTGATGTCGCTCTTGAAAGGGGCGCCTGACATAACGCCTGTAAAGCGAGCTTTTTCGATCTCGATACCTGCAGAATCGATGCCGCGAGCGGTGATAGTCCCCGAGTTGTTGATGCTCGCCTGGGTTGACGTGATCATCATGCCATTGGCATTTTCGCCCGTTACGGTGATGTTGCCGGTGTTGTTCACTTCACCCGCGATGGTCGCAAGGTAAAGGTCCAGCCCCGAGGTACCGTTGCCGGTTACCGTAATATCGCCCTGGTTGACCAGGTCACCAGCGACGGTGGAATCGAGGGTCAGGGAGATACCGGCCGGGAAGTCGGTGGAGTTCGCAGCCGTCCGGTTAATCTTGCCCAGGTTGACCAGGCTGCCTTCCAGGGTCACGTCATTCAGATCTACACCTGCGTTTTGCGACGTCCCGGTTAAGGTGGCGTTATTGAAGACATCGCCGGAGCTGCGGTATGTCCCGGTGCTCAGGTCGTAGTTGAAGTCGGGTGCAGGTGCTGCATGGGCAGTGGCAGACGCGACGGAGAGAGCCAGCAACGAGCGGCGCAGGTGGGAAATGTTCAAGGCAGTATCCTTACAGGGCAGAAACTGACAGGGAACAACCGGCGCGTCAGCGTCTGTTTTAGGCATCCCTGCCAGCTTGTCAGTTAAGTGCTGATTCAAGCGGGGGAAAATTTACACATTTGTGTAGGACAATTCATCTTCGAATTGCTGAAATAGGTAAAAAAAAGCGCAAAACTGCGACGCGATAGTTATTTTTATCAGTCTTATCGGATTAGTCAGCAGTAAGCGGAACTTAATGGCGTTTTCTGTGGTCCGCGCCAAGCCATTCCGCTAACGTTCGTCCTGAATCTCAGGATTCTCATGTTCCAAAGGTGTTTTCATCCATCCGCCCCATGTCTTTTCCCATCCCTCATCATGGCTGACTGCTGGTACAGAGATGCATTGGGAAAGGGGCGAGCCAAGCGCCTGTTGATACGCATCTGCCAAACGACCAGGAATAATCAGGTCTGCTTCCCCGATCAGATGACGCTGGGGCAAAGAGGCGAGTCGATCACGATAGTCCAGCGGATCCAGTGAGCCCTCCAGTGGCGACAGGCCTTGCATGGTCGCCCATAGCCGTGGACTTAGATTGCCAGCAAGGGTTTGCACTTGGGTAACATCATTGCGCTGCGCCGCTAACAAGAGTGCGAGAGCGGCTCCTCCGGAGTAACCCACGATTTCAAACTCTCGGTTGCCATATCGATGTTTTAACTGATCCAGCGCCTGGCTGAGACGGGTGACCACTTCCTGAGAAAAACGTCGATGGGTCCAGAGTGCTGATTGACATCCCGCCGCCATGACGAACTGGCAGGGGCGCGCCAGGTAGGCGTTGGGCGTCGGGTCACTAACCGCAAGCCGTGGCACCAGCAGATTGTGCGGGCTGGGATCCAGGCTGGGCTGAGTGGCCGTTGCCCAGGAGTGGCCGTCGCCTTCCAGATAGACGCGCAGGCGAATCGGTATTTCTGCGCTGCGTGGTGCAAGGATGACGAGGGGGAATTGGGAACCTGACAGGACTTCCAATTGGCGGCCGTGCTCTTCCGCGAGTTGCTGCAACGCCTCGCGCGGCGATTGGCAGGCGATGAGAAGCGCGCTGACCATTACCATCCAGGCTTTACAGAAACCGGCCAACGGCGATCGACAGGGAAAGTGCCTTTTCATAAAAAGTTATGCCGCACTTTGGAGGCCGACAAGTTCAGGGTTGAAGTTGGCACAATACTTCCATTCAGTTTTGAACAAGACCCAACCCCTCTGCATCAACCACCACCGTCACCCCTTCATAACTCGCCAGCGTTCCGTGCTGCGTGTCCATTTCATGCTCATGCGTCGCCGTAATCACCACCACACTCGCGCCCGCTGCTTCAGCCGCTGCAATACCTGCAGGCGCATCTTCGAATACCAGGCAGTCTCTTGGATCAACACCCAGTCGTTTAGCCGCAAGCAGGAAGCAGTCCGGGGCGGGTTTGCCTTGGCTGACGTCTTCGGAAGTGACGATGTTGACCGGCAGTTTCAGGCCGGCGGCTTTCAGGCGGGCTTCGGCCAAAGCGCGTGGGGCGGAAGTCACGATGGCCCAGCGCTCGGGTGGAAGCGAGGCAAGGAGGCGGGCGGCGTCGGCGACTTCTATGACGCCTTCCACGTCATCGATTTCTGCTTGTGAAATGGCTTCGGCTTCCCGTTCTGCGTCTACGCCGGGCAGATTCAGGTTGCGGATGGTGTCGATGCAGCGCACGCCGTGGATGGTAGGCAGGAAGGTTTTGACGTCCAGGCCGTGGCGCTCGGCCCAGTGAGTCCAGACCCGCTCGGCAGCGACGATGGAGTTGAGCAGCGTGCCGTCCATGTCGAACAGGAATGCCGAGAAGCGTCGGTTGTTGAGCATGTGATACCTCTTTGAAGTGGGGGTAGTGTGAAGATGTGCGCGATTTTGTAGGAGCTGCCGAAAGCTGCGAAATACGGTGTGTCAGGAAAAACGCCTTCGCAGCCTTCGGCAGCTCCTAAATAGGCCAACATATTCCGTGACAATTCCGAGTCTGCCCAGCAGTAGCAGGGGGTACGAACCTGATTTTTTGCCATCCTTTCGCCATGTAGTAGCGGCAAATTGTCGCAACACGGTTTTGCGCGAGTAAGATACGCACCTTGATTTCACGACCCCGATTTTTTCGAGGCTGGCCCTGATGCGCTCTTTTGGAGATTCCGGGTTGCCAGTCTCGGTTGTACGGACTGAATACGAGTAGACAAGAAAAGGCGATCACTGAAAATGACCAAGACTTCGCGACCTTTATATATTTCCTATGCCGGCCCTTCGCTGCTGGAAATGCCGCTGCTGAATAAGGGCAGTGCTTTTACCCCGCAAGAGCGGGTCGAATTCAATCTGATCGGGCTGCTGCCGCAGAACGTAGAAACCATCGAAGAGCAAGTCACGCGGGTGTACAGCCAGTATCAGCAGTGCGCGAGCGATCTGGACAAGCATATTTATCTGCGTTCGATCCAGGACAACAACGAAACGTTGTTTTTCCGCCTGCTTGATTCCCACCTCGATGAAATGCTGCCGATCATCTACACGCCGACGGTAGGGCAGGCGTGTCAGGAATTCTCCAAGATCTACCGCACGCACCGCGGTCTGTTCATCTCCTATCCGGATCGCGACCGCATCGACGATATTCTGCGCAGCGCTACCAAGGATCGGATCAAGATCATCGTGGTGACGGACAGCGAGCGAATTCTCGGTCTGGGCGATCAGGGCATTGGTGGCATGGGCATTCCAATTGGCAAGCTGTCGCTGTACACCGCGTGCGGCGGGGTCAGCCCGGCTTACACGCTGCCTATCGTGCTGGACGTCGGCACCAATAATCAGGAGTTGCTCGACGACCCGATGTACATGGGGTGGCGCAACAAGCGGGTGACCGGCAAGGAGTACGAAGACTTCATCGCGCTGTTCATCGAAGCCGTTCAGCGTCGCTGGCCGGACGTGTTGCTGCAGTTCGAAGACTTCGCTCAGACCAACGCCATGCCGTTGCTGGACAAGTACCGCGACGAGCTGTGCTGCTTCAACGACGACATTCAGGGCACCGCATCGGTTGCGGTGGGGACTTTGCTCGCGGCCTGTAAAGCCAAGAACGAAACCCTCGGTCAGCAGCGCGTGGTGTTCCTGGGCGCAGGTTCGGCCGGTTGCGGGATTGCTGAGCACATCATCGCCGCGATGGTGATTGAAGGCCTGACGGAAGCAGAAGCGCGCAAGCGAGTGATGATGGTTGACCGCTTCGGCCTGCTGACCGACAGCATGGACAACCTGCTGGACTTCCAGAAGAACCTGGCCCAGAAAGCGGGTGACGTGTCGGGCTGGTCGAGCGGTACGGGTTATCCGGAACTACTGGATGTAGTGACCAATGGCAAGCCGACTGTGTTGATTGGCGTGTCCGGTCAGCGTGGTCTGTTCACCGAGCAGATCATTCGAGAAATGCACAAACACTGCGCCAAGCCGCTGGTTATGCCGCTGTCCAATCCAACGTCGAAAGTTGAAGTCACCCCGCAGGAGGTTCTGACCTGGACCAACGGTGATGCGCTGGTGGCAACCGGTAGTCCATTTGCGCCCGTGACTGTGGGCGATCGCACGTTCCACATTGCACAGTGCAACAACTCCTACATCTTCCCGGGCATTGGTCTGGGCGTGATCGCGGCCAAAGCCACCCGGATCTCCGACAAGATGCTGATGGCTGCTTCCAACGCGCTGGCCGAGTGCTCGCCGATGGTGACGGGCAAAGGCGACGCGGTATTGCCGCCGCTGAAGGAGATTCAGGACGTCAGCAAGAAGATTGCTCTGGCCGTGGCCAAGCAGGCTCAGGCTGATGGTGTCGCCTTGGAAACCACTGAAGAGTTTCTGATTGAGGCAATCCAGCGTAACTTCTGGCAGCCGAAATACCGGGCGTACCGTCGCAGCGCGGTTTGATCGCGGGCTGACGAATTGAGCTATAGCCGCGACAGGCAAGCCTGTCGCGGCTTTTTTTATGGGTTTAAAATGAAACAGAGTTAACGATCTGAAATGCAATCTCTGTGGGAGCTGGGCTTGGTCTGGGCGGCATGCGGTTAGTCAGAATGACCGCGTTATCGTTAATCGTGGGCAAGCCCAGCTCCCACAGGAATCACTGATGCCGTGGGCGAACATGGAATCTCCAACAGGTTCGGTGTTTGCCGTTAGAAAGCGCTGAGTCATGGGCTCCGCGCGACTATCAGTACCTATATAAAATACAGGAGCATCCGTTGGAAGGATTCGACAAGGCAGGAGCTGAGCTCATCAGCGCCTTCAACGCCGCCCTGAAAACCCTGCTGCAAACCAAACCTGCGAAACCCTGCACCGGCGAGCCCCTGTATTTCAAGCCGCTGGATACACCCATAGGCCCCATGCTGGCCATGGCGGAAAAGCGCGGGCTGGTAATGCTTGAATTCCTGGATCGGCCGATCCTGATGCGTGAAGTCGAAGAACTGCGCAGTCGTTTCGGCTATTTGATCGGTGCGGGTGACCATCCGCATCTGCTGCAGATTGAAGATGAGCTGAAACGCTACTTCGAAGGCACGTTGACCCGCTTTGAAGTCCAGCTCCATACGCCCGGTAGTATTTTTCAGAACCAGGTGTGGGAAGCGTTACGTCAGGTGCCTTACGGGACTACTTGCACGTATGGCGAAATCGCGCTGTTGCTGGGCAAGCCAGGCGGCAGCCGTGCGGTCGGGCTGGCTAATGGCAGCAATCGCATGTCCATCGTTCTGCCGTGTCATAGAGTCATCGGCGCCGACGGCTCGCTGACCGGTTACGGCGGTGGCAAGCATCGCAAGGAATTCCTGTTGCGTCTGGAGCGCGTAAAACTGCCCATCGACGAGCAAGGCCACTTAGCGTTCTGAAAGTCGCAGCGCTGGCCCGATGAACGGTCACTTTTTGCCTGTATTAGCTACAAATCCAAGATGAAGATGTTTAACACTTGCAGGACAGATGCGCGGTAATTGCCGAGGGCGATATATACTGCGCGCCATTCTTCAAGGGAGAGCCGTGTGGCCATCGATATTCACTGGATTCGCGACGACGACAGCCTCGCCCTGCATTGCGCACAGTGGCAGTCATTGCCCTTTGTTGCCCTCGACACCGAGTTCATGCGGGTCGACACTTTCTACCCAATCGCGGCTTTGCTGCAGATTGGCGACGGCACCAGCGCGTGGCTCATTGACCCGCTGCTGATCAATGACTGGCGCCCGTTGGCGGCACTGCTGGAAAACCCTGACGTCATCAAAGTGGTGCATGCCTGCAGCGAAGACCTGGAGGTTTTGCTGCGTCTGACCGGCAGCCTGCCAGCGCCGCTGTTCGATACGCAACTGGCGGCTGCTTACCTGAACCTGGGTTTCTCCATGGGCTACTCGCGTCTGGTTCAGGACGTCCTGAACATTGACCTGCCTAAAGGCGAGACCCGTTCGGACTGGCTGCAACGTCCGTTGTCCGAAACACAGATCAGCTACGCAGCGGAAGACGCGGTGCATCTGGCCGAGCTTTACAGCCTTCTGCGTCCGCGCCTGTCTGACGAAAAATACACGTGGCTGCTGGATGATGGTGCCGAACTGGTCGCCAATCTGCGTCGCGATGTCGACCCGAACGAGGTTTATCGCGAGGCCAAGCTGGCCTGGAAACTGTCCCGCGCTCAGTTGGCAGTCTTGCGTGAGCTGTGTGCCTGGCGTGAGCGTGAGGCCCGTGCCCGTAATGTGCCGCGTAACCGCATCGTGCGTGAGCATTCGCTGTGGCCGTTAGCCAGGACTCAACCGGACAGCCTGGCTGCGCTGGCAAAGATTGACGACATGCACCCCAAGACCGTGCGTCAGGATGGCGAGTATCTGCTCAACCTGATCAAGACGGCTAGCAGCTTGCCGCCTGATCAGTGGCCGCCGGCGCTACCTGAGCCTTTGCCGATCGAAGCCGCGGCCGTGATCAAGACGCTGCGTGCGGTGGGCCAGGGCTATGCCGAACAACTGGACATGGCGCCAGAGCTGATGTTGCGCAAAAAGACCCTGGAAGCCCTGCTTAAAAGCGGCTTCCCGAACGGTCCCTATCAATTGCCCGATTCGCTGCGTGGCTGGCGTCGCGAATTGATGGGCCAGGCGCTGCTCGACAGCCTGGCCAACGCAGGAGAACAGCAGTGAAGCGTATTTGCTCGATTTACCGTAGTACCAAAAGAAATGAGATGTACCTGTACGTGCTCAAGAGCGATGAGCTCAAACGCGTACCGCCCGAGTTGATGGTTGCGTTCGGCAAACCGTTTCATGCGTTCGATCTGGTATTGAGTCCAGAGCGTGCGCTGTCTCGCGAAGACATCAATAAGGTATTGGAGAATCTCGACACCCAGGGTTATCACTTGCAGATGCCGCCAGCGGAGGACGAGTACATCGAACACTTGCCCGAAGAGCTGTTGCGTCGCAATGATCCGGTCTGAGCCAAAGCCAGCACCCGTTAGCCGAAGTTATAAAGATTGATACTGGTGAGAGCGCCAAGTCAGGGCGCATTGCCGGTCATTGGTCGCCTGTATTGTTTTTAAGGTTTTGAAGCCATGCGCGTTCTGATCGCCGAACACGATTACCCTGTCTACACCCAACTGCTGCGCAAGGCTGCGCCGGAACTGGAAATCCTCAGCACGGGCGACTCTGCCGAGTTGTCCAGGTTTGCCACTGATTGTCCGGTATGGCTCGGCCAGCCGGACCTGTTGGCCAACCTGCTGCGTCAGGGACACAAACCCGCATGGATGCAGTCGACCTGGGCAGGCATTACCCCGCTGCTGGCCGAAGGTCTTACCCGAAATTACCGCTTGACCCGTGCAGTTGGCATATTCGGCCAGGTGATGGCCGAGTTTGTCCTGACTTACATGCTGGGTCACGAACGTGAAGTGCTGGCGCGCCTGGTCAGCCAGGTCGAACGCAAGTGGGACAACCGCAGCGGCCAGAGTCTTGCAGGCCGCAAGGCCTTGATCGTCGGCGCAGGTGACATTGGCGTGAGCGTGGCGCAGTTTCTGGTGCCGTTTGGCGTGCAGGTCTATGGCATCGCGTCCAGCGCCCGCACCCAGACACCTTTCGTTGAAGTCGGCGCGATGGAGGATCTGGATCGGCTGGTAGGGGAGGTGGATTACGTTATTAACCTGCTGCCTAACACGCCGCAAACCCATGATCTTTACGATGCGAAGCTATTCGCCAAATTCAAGCCTACGGGTTTGTTCATGAACGTTGGGCGCGGTACTTCGGTGGTGGATGCTGATCTGGTGGAGGCCCTCAAGGAAGGGCATCTGGCGGGTGCGGTGATTGACGTTTGCCGTCAGGAGCCGCTGCCGCAGCGCCATCCGTTCTGGACCGCCTGGGGGTTGCTGCTGACCGGCCACAGTTCGGCGCCGACTTCACCCGTGGCGATGGTCGGGCTGTTTGTTGAAAATCTCAAAGCCTATGAGGCGGGTGAGCTACTGCGCGGGGAAGTGGATTTTTCGCGGGGGTATTGAGTCTGGGTCTATCGTCGCATCTGGGGTAGGAGCCAACCTGCTGGCGAGGCGTATCAGGGGAAATTCTCGCGAACAAGTTCGCTCCTACCGGTGCGCTGAAAGCTTCACGCGTCATTTTCAGGTTTTCGCCGGGTCGGGTAGGAGGCAACTTGTTGGCGAGGAGGTGTGTCAGTTACCGCCTCTCGCGAACAAGTTCGCTCCTACCGATGCGGTGAAAGCTCGCGCGTCATTTTCAGGTTTTTCGTCGGGTCGGGTAGGAGGCAACTTGTTGGCGAGGAGGTGTGTAAGGTACCGCCGCTCGCGAACAAGTTCGCTCCTACCGGATTTGTGTTTACAGGCTGAAATCACCTTCAGCTGCCAACTGCGCCACGGTCTGGCGTGGGCTTGGCACTTCCCGGCTTTGCAGGTATTCCGGCAAGATCGATTTGTCGCCCAGCTTGCCGATCGCCACTGCTGCGTGCACCGCGTAGCCTTCCGGAATATTCAGTTCTTTGCGGGTCAGTTCCTGATCGAAACCGGCCATGCCGTGTGTGTGCCAGCCGCTCAGGCTTGCTTGCAGAGCCAGGTAGCCCCACGCGGAACCGGTATCGAAGGTGTGCCAAAGCGCCGGGCTTTCTTCGGTGGCGCCGGGGGCGGTGAAGGTGGTCTTGGAGATCACGATCACCAGTGCCGCCGCATGTTGTGCCCAGTTACGGTTGAACTCGACCAAAAGGCTCAGGTAACGCTCCCAGTTCGGCGTGTCCCGGCGTGCATACAGGAAACGCCAAGGCTGCGAGTTATAAGCCGAAGGCGCCCAGCGTGCAGCTTCGAAAAAGCTCAGCAGGGTTTCCTGAGGAATGCTTTCGCCACTGAACGCGCGAGGCGACCAGCGCTCGGTGAATTGTGGATCGATAGGGAAATCGGCGACGCGAGGGTTTGTGCTCATGAGAATCCTGAAAGGCAAGGATGGAGGAACGCTCAAGCGGTGGGCCGTGGACGGCAGGCATCGCGGATGTCGACTAGCGCATGTTGTATAAAAGCAGCGCACTAAAACTACTGCGCCGTCCGTCCGATGACAAGTCTTGAGTACCGGCAGTCGATCACACTTGGCCCGTAGCCCCTGTCGCACTAGACTGGCGGCCTTTTTCCTACCTGATGTTGATAGCCCGAACCCATGGCCGCTAAAGTCGAACCCTTCTGGATCCGCAAGACCCTCGCCCAACTGGACACTGCTGAGTGGGAGTCGCTGTGTGACGGCTGTGGCCTGTGCTGTCTGCAGAAGCTTGAGGATGAAGACGACAACAGCGTTTATTACACGCGTATTGCCTGCAAGCTACTCGACCTGAAAACCTGCCAATGCACCGATTACCCGAATCGCCGTGCATCGGTTCCGGACTGTATCCAGCTCACGCCGGGGCAGGCTGACGAATTCAAATGGCTGCCGCCGACCTGTGGTTATCGTTTGGTCAGCGAAGGCAAGGACTTGCCGCTTTGGCACCATCTGGTGTGCGGTGATCGGGAGGCGGTACATAAAGAGCGCATCTCTCAGTCTGGTCGCATGGTCAGCGAGAACAGCGTGCCTGAGGATGATTGGGAGGATTACCTGATATTTCGGGCGGGGTGAATCATTGCGCGTATCGGTAGGAGGCAACTTGTTGGCGAGGCGTTGTGTCAGTCAGCACCTCTCGCGAACAAGTTCGCTCCTACCGGTGCGGTGAAAGCTTCATGCGTTATTTTCAGATTTGTCGCCGGACCGGGTAGGAGGCAACTTGTTGGCGAAGCGTTGTGTCAGTCAGCACCTCTCGCGAACAAGTTCGCTCCTACCGGTGCGGTGAAAGCTTTACGCGTCATTTTCAGGTTTGTCGCCGGACCGGGTAGGAGGCAACTTGTTGGCGAGGCGGTGTGTCAGTTAGCACCTCTCGCGAACAAGTTCGCTCCTACCGGTGCGGTGAAAGCTTCATGCGTTATTTTCAGATTTGTCGCCGGACCGGGTAGGAGGCAACTTGTTGGCGAGGGCGTTGTGTCAGCCACTGCTTCTCGCGAACAAAGTTCGCTCCTACCGGTGCGATGAGAGCTTCACGCGTCATGTTCAGGTTTGTCGCCGGACAGGGTAGGAGGCAACTTGTTGGCGAGGCGTTGTGTCAGTCAGCACCTCTCGCGAACAAGTTCGCTCCTACCGATGCGGTGAAAGCTTCACGCGTTATTTTCAGATTTGTCGCCGGACCGGGTAGGAGGCAACTTGTTGGCGAGGCGGTGTATCAGCCACTGCTTCTCGCGAAACAAGTTCGCTCCTACCGATGCGATGTGTTCTTACAGCCCGTTCTTCGGCTTGGTCAGCGCTTCCAGGCCTTCAGTCAGCGCGTCTTCAGTCGCCACTTCAGCTTTGGTCTTCAGCAGGCTCAGCTCGTCACCGGCACGTTTGATGCGCGATTTGGCGATGTCCAGATCGTTGCGGCTCTTCTCGATCATGCTCTTGGCCGAGCAATGCCCGGTGATACCGCGGGCAAGCACGGCGCCGCCGATAGCCAGCTGGATCAGGCCGAAGAAACCGCCCCGACGCAGGCCTTTGCCCATCATCAATACGCCGCCTGCCAGCGAGCCAACACGCTCCCAGCCTTGAACGTTCTGTTCTGGTTTGCCTTCGATGGCGTCGTCAATGCGTTCTACAATCGGGGTATCGCTCATGATCTTGCTCCATGATGGGATGATTTCGGTTCAGTAAGAACTGACTGTTGCCTTCCGAAACTGTTCAATCCATTTCACTCAGCTGTTTACGAATCAGCCTGTTCCCGGCCGAATTGCGGACCCGAACGAGTGTTGACGCCCTTCGCCATGCGGTCGTAAAGCACCACGTTGACGGTGGCAGCCAGGTTCATGCAGCCCTGAGTCGGGATATAGACGACGTCTTCACACCAGTCGCGAATCTCTTTGTCCAGAGAGCCGTCTTCAGGGCCGAAGATGTACAGCGCACGGTCCGGGTGAGTGTATTCCGGCAGGGCGCGAGCGCCGTCCACCAGTTCCACCGCGACCGGAATGCAGCCCAGCGGCAGAATACTTTTCAGGTCTTCGATGCCGATTAACGGGATGTCCTGATGGATCTTCTTGGTGTCGGTGACGAAGTCCCGGGCGCGCTCATAGCGTTTGCCGGTGTAGAACACCGAAGCCACTCCGTAACAACCCGCCGCACGCATCACGGAGCCTACGTTTTCCGGAGACTTGGGATTGAACAGGCCGATGCAGGCATAGCGTTTGTTTGCCACGGAGAGGTGCTCGCTGGGAAAAGCGGGCGATTATACGGTGGCAAAGCCGCAAGCGGTAAGCTACAAGCTACAAGCGGATTGGGTTGCTCTTACTTGCAGCTTGAAGCTTGCAGCTCGAAACTGCTTCTATTCCTTCTTCATCAACCCCGCCAACGCCGCAAACGGATTATGCGTCGCCTTGGCGGCTTTCGGGCTGCTGGTGGAGCTTTCAGAGAAGTACTGCTGGTCGGTGTAGCGCGAATGTTCATTGTCGTGGCAGTACAGGCAGAGCAATTCCCAGTTGGAGCCATCCTGAGGATTGTTGTCGTGGTTGTGGTCGCGGTGGTGCACAGTCAGTTCGCTCAGGCGCTTGCCAGCGAATTCACGAGCGCAGCGGCCGCAGACATGCGGATACATGCGCAGCGCCTTGTCGCGATAACCCATTTCGCGGTCGCGCTGGGCGTCGGCCAGGATGCGATCCAGCTTGGCGGTGTGGGAGGGTGGGTTGGCCGTGCTCATGGGATCACCTGTATCGAATTCGGTCGTTGAAACAATAATGAATGTGCCAAGTCTAGCGCGTCGCGACGGGTTCAGCCTTTGAGTTTTTCGGCGATCCAGATGGTGTGTCGCGTGCCCTTGTTGCCGTGGGCGAAGACTTGCACTTCCTCTGCCTTGAAACCGGCCTTGCGCAGCTTGTCGGAAAACTTCTGATCGGCGCTGGCTGACCACACAGCCAGAATACCCTTGGGGCGTAAAGCCTGCGCACAGGCTGCCAGTCCACCGGACGAATACAGCCAGCTGTTGGACTTCTGCGTCAGGCCTTCGGGGCCGTTGTCCACGTCGAGCATGATCGCATCGAAGCCATGAGGCTCGCTTTTCAATACCTGAGCGACGTCCTGAACGATCACTCTGGCGCGCGGGTCCAGCAGCGGATTACCAGACTTCTCGCCCAGCGGCCCGCGATTCCACTCCACGACACCGGGTACCAGCTCGGCCACCACTACTTCGCCATTCTTGCCCAGATGCTTGAGTGCCGAGGCCAGAGTAAAGCCCATGCCGAGGCCGCCGATCAGTACGCGAGGCTGCACCCGTGAGGCGACTTTCTTGCAGGGGATTTCCGCCAAAGCGTCTTCGGAGCCGTGCATACGGGTGTTCATCAACTGGCCGCCATCGCCGCCTTGAATCTTGATTACAAAGTCTTCTCCGTATTCGAACAGGCACAAAGCACCGCCGTTATCGGGAATGGCAGTGGTGTCGAGCAGTACGAAACGTTTCATTGAGGACTCATCTGGAGGTAGATTTTTGACCATAGGTCGTCGGCCAGGAGTAGGCTGAACGGCACAACAATCGTTTGGCACAGGAGGCCATTGATGAAGCGCGCTATTCTACCGGCGATTATCCTGACTGCGCTCTGGGTAAATGTCGGGTATGCAGATAATCAGTCTGCGGCATCTATCCCCGCATCGGGCTCGCCGGGCACCGCCACACCGACGCCGTATCCTCAGGTCGTTCCGCCTGGGCCTGCACTCATAAACGGCACACAGGGCAACGGGACATTGCTGCCCAAAGTCGAACTGCCGCAGCCACCCAAGGGGCAGCCAGTGCCAGGGCTGGATCAGAATGCCCCGACGCCGATGCCGGCTCGGCCTAAATAGATTCCCCTGAAATCGATGTCATGGAGCGGGTCGAGGGCCTGCGGGAGTTCTATGTTTGCCCGCAAGCTGATCGAGGACGTGGGACCGGCTTCAGCCGGGAAGGCGGTATTTCACAGATAAAAATTCAACGTCTGTACCGGTCTCTTCCCGGCTGAAGCCGGTCCCACCTCATCAGAGAATCCTATGGAGCGATGCTGTGTCTGGGCGACATTCCGAGGATCATTAGACGCAGTTTGCAGGCATACCGCGTTATCGTTTATCGCGGGCAAGCACCGCTCCCACATTTAAAGCCAGTTTCTGCTCAGACGTTGCGAATTACTTGAGACAAACAACTAAACCTGCTGCGCCAACAGCTGGCCATCAACCATCCGCAAGCGTTTGGACAGCGACGTGGCCAGCGCCCGGATGATTTTCGCGGCAACCCGCGGCGCTTCATCGAGCATTTTTTCCAGCGCATCCCGGCCCAGATTCAGCAACTGACAATCGGTTGCTGCAATGCAACTGGCCGAGCGACGCTCGCCATCCAGCACGGCCATTTCGCCAAATGCCCGGCCGCGACGCAACACGGCAATTTCCACCGTTTGCCCCTCAGGGTTGAGCTTCTGCACCGAGACCGTGCCCAGGTGGATGATGCTCATGAACGAGCCTGGATCGCCTTCACTGAAGATGGCTTCACCTTTGGCAATCGATGCCATGTTGAAGTAGCCCGCAGCGGTCTGGAAATCAGCAGGCAGCAGTGGGTCAAACAGCCCACAGTCCATGAGCATGTCGCGGATTTCATTATTCAGGTGTGACGGTTGTTCTGACATGGTCGGGTCTTGTTTTGGCCAATCAACGGTGTTGATGTATTTGAGCAAGGTCGGACGCTTCAAGGTCCGACCCCACAGCTACTAAGACACGGATTTCAAACCGAGTTCATGGGTTGATCTGCAATACCTTGAAGATAAACCCGTATTCGAGTGCCACGTCACGCAAACCCTGATAGCGACCGCTCATGCCGCCGTGGCCTGCGCCCAGTTCGGTTTTGAGCAGCAGCAGGTTATCGTCAGTCTTGTGCGCCCGCAGTTTGGCCACCCACTTGGCCGCTTCCCAATACTGCACCCGGCTATCGTTGTAGCCTGCGATCACTAGCATGGCCGGATACTTTTGGGCGCTGACGTTTTCATACGGCGCATAGGCTTTGATTCGCTCATAAACCTCCGGCTCCTGCGGGTTGCCCCACTCGTCGTACTCGGTGACGGTCAGTGGCAGGTCGGGATCAAGCATAGTGTTGAGCACATCAACGAAGGGCACTTCGGCAATCGCGGCTTTGAACAACTCGGGACGTTTGTTGACCACTGCGCCAATCAGCAGGCCGCCGGCGCTGCCGCCACTGATCACCAACTGTTCGGCGCTGGTGCGCTTCTCAGCGATCAAGTGCTCAGCACAGCTGATGAAGTCGTCGAAGGTGTTCTGCTTGTGTTCCTGCTTGCCGTTCCGATACCAGGCTTCACCCAGCTCGCCGCCGCCACGCACGTGGGCGATAGCAAAGGCCACGCCGCGATCCAGCAAACTCAGGCGAGCGTGGGAAAACCACGGGTCAAGGCTTTCGCCGTAAGCACCATAGCCATACAGATACAGCGGCGTTGGCTGGTCTGCCAGCTCACGTTTGACGACCAGGCTGATCGGCACTTGCGTACCGTCTTTGGCGGTGGCCCACAAACGCTGGCTGACATAGGCGTCGGCATCGAACGGGCCGAGCACCGGGGTTTCCTTGAGGACCGATTGCTCGCCGCTGGCCAGCGTCAGTTGCCGTACCTGGGCCGGGCGATTCAGAGACTGGTAGCGCAGGCGGATTTTATCGCTGTCGAACTCCAGCGTGTCCTGCACGTAAAGGCTGTAAGCCGCGTCCGGCAACTGCACGCGATAGGCAGGCAGACCCTGCGGACGCACCTCGATGATCGGCAAGCCTCCTTCGCGCAGGCTAAGGGTCAGGCCTTTGGCGTTGAGGCTCAGACCTTCAAGCATCACCGTGTCGCTGTGCGGAACCAGCACTTTCCAGTCATTGCGGGTCGGCACGCCGGTGGCTTTTTGCTCAGCCTGATACAGCGCAAAGTTGATGCCGTCCTGATTGCTACGGATCAGCCAGCTCCACACGCCGTCCACCTGGCCGTGATCGATGGAGTATTCATGACCTTCAACGCGCGGCGCCATGCACACGAATGCGTGTTGTGGTTGATCGGCATCCAGCACCCAGGCTTCGCTGGTGGTCTTGCTGTCGAGCCCGAGAATCAACTGCTTTTCCGAGCTGCTGCGATAGCAATGCAGGAAAAACCGGCCATCTGGCTCGTTGAAAACCAGATCCGCCGCGTCATCACCCAGGCGATGGCGATACAGCTTGTGCGGCCGATGGGTGTCGTCCAGCTCGCCGAAAAACAGCGTCTGACTGTCGTTGGCCCACGTCATGCTGCCGTCGCAATCCTCAAACGGCAGACTTCTGACTTCACCATTGCTCAGCTCTTTGACGTAAAGCTGATAAACCTCTTCGCCGGTAGTGTCCAGACTGTACGCCAGACGCCGATGGTCAGGGCTGATGCTGAATGCACCGAGGGAAAAGAAGCCGCCCCCCGCCAGCACATTGGGGTCGAGCAGCACTTCTTCATGGCTTTCGTCGATGCTCAGCGAACCGTCCGCCGGACGCGGGCAGCGGTAATGACGGGCGTATTCGTCACCTTCGGTGGTGCGGGTGTAATACAGATACGGTCCCCAAGGGGAGGGCAGCGACAGGTCGGTTTCCAGAATGCGGCCTTTGATCTCCTGAAACAGCGTCTCGCGCAGCGCTTCCTGATCGGCCAGTTGTGTCTGCTGCCAGGCATTTTCCGCCTTGAGGTAGTCGAGAACTTCCTCGGTGTCGCGGTTTTGCAGCCAGGCGTAAGGATCTGCACCCTCGGCTTTGCGGGCGAGGGGGGCAGTGGATGGTGAATTCGATAGGGTCATGCAGGGCTCTCTCGTGGAGGCGCCTGGCGCAAGCGGAAAAAATGAAAAGCCGCTGCGCCGGACTAATACTCAAGCCGGACAAGCCGGGTTGGCGAAAAGCCGTTATCATAAGCGCCTCTTTACCTGCCTTACCACGGATGTCATGACCGAGAACGACTATACGATCGCCTGGGGGCTCTACGCATTTGCTGCGTTGGGCTGTCTGCTGGTTTGGTTTCTGGCGACTCGCTGGATGTGGCGTTACCTGCGCGAGCCCCTGGTGGTGATCGTTGCGGTGTTGCTGTTTACTCCGACAATGATCGACGCCACCAAGGAAATTTACGCGCCTGCCGTTGCCATTACGGCCCTGGACCTGTTGTTCAAGGTGGGCAGTAACGTCTGGAACGCGCTGTCTGATCTGGCCATGTACGGCATGATTGCCCTGGTGGTTTACGTGCTGTTCGCGTTGATTCGCTGGCCTCTGGAAAAAAGCTGGAAAGCTCGCAATCCGGAAAAACCTGTCCAGCCTGAAACCGCAACGGATGTCGAAGACGAGGATGAGCCTTTTTCCGACACTGACCGCCCTGCGCGTAAACCGGTGGCGCCCAACGTCAATACCAGCAGTCGTTCGCGGGTCGAACCGCGCCTTTGAATCGTCCTCCGGCGCTTGTGTCGCCATGCTGCTGAACGTTTGCAATCGAGAACCTGAGCATGTGTGAACTACTGGGCATGAGCGCCAATGTCCCGACTGACATCGTTTTCAGCTTTACCGGCCTGATACAGCGCGGCGGGCGTACGGGCCCGCATCGTGACGGCTGGGGGATCGGCTTTTACGAAGGTCGTGGCTTACGCTTGTTTCAGGACCCCGCCGCCAGCAGCGAATCGGAAATTGCCCAACTGGTGCAGCGTTATCCCATCAAAAGCGAAGTGGTGATTGGCCATATCCGTCAGGCCAATGTCGGTCGCGTATGCCTGTCCAATACCCATCCCTTTGTGCGCGAGCTCTGGGGCCGTAACTGGTGTTTCGCCCATAACGGCCAATTGGCAGGTTTCGATCCCCTTGCTACGTTTTATCGGCCGGTGGGCGACACCGACAGCGAGGCGGCGTTCTGTGATTTGCTCAACCGCGTGCGCGAAGCCTTCCCTGAGCCGGTAGAAGTCGAAGAACTGCTGCCATCACTGGTCGAGGCGTGCAGTCACTATCGCAGCAAGGGTGTGTTTAACTGCTTGCTCAGTGATGGCGACTGGCTGTTTTGCTTTTGCAGTACCAAACTGGCCCATATCACACGTCGCGCTCCGTTTGGTCCGGCACGTCTGAAGGATGTCGACGTGATCGTCGATTTTCAGGCCGAAACCACACCCAATGATGTCGTGACGGTGATTGCTACCGAGCCGTTGACCGAGAACGAAAACTGGAACCGCTACGAGCCGGGTCAGTGGGCGTTATGGCGGCGTGGTGAATGTGTGGCGAGCGGCAATACCTGATTTTTGGGAGCGGTGCGCAATTTTGTAGGACTGGCTTTAGCCGGGAGGACGTCGGAACATTCACCAAATCTCCGTTGCCTGAAATACCGCCCTCCCGGCTAAGGCCGGTCCTACGAGGTCGAGGGCCCAGGCGCCAGCTTGCAGGCAAACATAGAATCTCCCACAGTAGGGATGCAGTCCAAATCCAATAGATGTGCCTGGTTTGAGAGGGATCTAAATGCTGCGAAGTTATCTGCGATTGGTCTTGTTCACGGCGGGCCTGTTGTTCGGGGTTCAGATACCGGGTTTTATCAGCGATTACGGCAAGCGGGTCGAGGCGCATCTGCTTGAGGCTCAGCAGAGTGTGCGAGGCTACAATGCGACCGCGCAGCAGTTCTTCAAAGGCGATGTGCAGGCGTTGATTCAGCACTACCGCGACAGTGAAGACCCGGTGTTCCGCAGCGACGCCGATACCATCAACACGCTCTTGACCCGCACTCAGGTCCTGGAACGTGAATGGCTGGCCATGCAAGGCCCTTGGTATGCCCGAGCGATTCATGTCGCTGTAGCTTCCGATGCCGATATCCGCAGAGAGACCTGGAACGGTTACACCTGGCAGGTGTTGCTGGCACCAGACGTCATTGCCTGGGGCATCGTCAGCGCGCTCTTGTTGGCGTTCCTGATCGAGAGCTTCTTCCTGATGATCAATTGGGTCGTCAACGGCGGCCGTCGCAAGCATCGGCCGGAGCGGGATTGGCGCTGATTTTAGCCCCGGTATCTCTACACCGCGCTATATCGCGGCAAACATTGGACCTGTAGGAGCGAGGCTTGCCCGCGAAAGACAATAATGCGGTGCGTCTGACTTACCGCATGACTGCTTCGCGGGCAAGCCTCGCTCCTACAGGTTCTGCGTAGATTCAGATAGCTCCGCGCTGTTTGATGAGAGTGCTACTTCGACAAAAACCTCATCCCTTCTTCCAGCCCCCGCAGCGTCAGCGGATACATCTGATCCTCGATCAAGTCCCGCACGATATTGGTTGATGTGGTATAGGCCCAGGCGTCTTTAGGGTAGGGGTTGATCCAGATGAGCTTCTTGAACTTGGCCGTAAAGCGCTGCATCCACAAATAGCCCGGCTCTTCGTTCCAGTGCTCGACGCTACCGCCCGCCTGGGTGATTTCATAGGGCGCCATAGCCGCATCGCCGATGAAGATCACTTTGTAGTCCGCACCGTATTTATGCAGTAAATCCTGGGTCGAGAAGCGTTCCGAGCCACGGCGCATGTTGTTCTTCCACACCGATTCATAGATGAAGTTGTGGAAGTAGAAATACTCCAGATGCTTGAACTCGGTTTTGCACGCCGAGAACAGCTCCTCGCAGACTTTGACGTGGGCATCCATCGAGCCGCCGATGTCGAACAGCAGCAACAGCTTGATGGTGTTGCGCCGCTCCGGGCGCATCTGGATATTCAGCAGACCTGCGTCGCGAGCGGTGTGGTCAATGGTGCCGTCGATGTCCAGTTCTTCCGCCGCGCCCTGTCGGGCGAATTTTCGCAGGCGGCGCAGGGCGATCTTGATGTTGCGCGTGCCCAGTTCCACTTGATCATCGAGGTTTTTGTATTCCCGCTGATCCCAGACCTTGACCGCCTTGCCTTTGCGCTCGCCAGCGTCGCCAACCCGGATGCCTTCCGGGTTATAGCCGCCGGAGCCGAAGGGGCTGGTACCGCCGGTTCCGATCCATTTGTTGCCGCCAGCATGGCGTTCCTTCTGCTCTTCCAGGCGCTTCTTGAATTCTTCGATAAGCTTGTCGAGCCCGCCCAGTGACTGGATTTGCGCCCGCTCTTCATCTGTCAGCGAGCGCTCGAACTCCTTGCGCAGCCAGTCCTCGGGGATCAGCGCCTTGAGATGATCGTCGAGTTTTTCCAGACCATTGAAATAGGCGCTGAACGCCCGATCAAACTTGTCGAAATGCCGCTCGTCCTTGACCAGAATCGTTCGGGCGAGGAAATAAAACTCGTCCATATCGGCGAAGGTGACCCGCTGTTTCAGGGCATTGATCAGGTCCAGCAGCTCGCGCACCGAGACCGGGACCTTGGCGGCGCGCATTTCATTGAACAGATTGAGGAGCATGGTCTCTCCGGATCAGCGGTTACCGCGACGGCTCATGAACGCCAGACGCTCAAGCAGCTGTACGTCCTGCTCATTTTTGACCAGCGCACCGGCCAGTGGCGGAATGGCCTTGGTCGGATCGCGCTCGCGCAGTACCGCCTCACCGATGTTGTCGGCCATGAGCAGTTTCAGCCAGTCCACCAGTTCGGAGGTCGAAGGCTTTTTCTTCAGGCCTGGCACTTTGCGCACGTCGAAGAACACGTCCAGCGCCTCGCTGACCAGATCCTTCTTGATATCCGGGTAGTGCACGTCGACGATCTTCTGCAGCGTGGCGCGGTCCGGGAAGGCGATGTAGTGGAAGAAGCAGCGGCGCAGGAAAGCGTCCGGCAGCTCTTTTTCGTTGTTGGAGGTAATGATAATGATCGGTCGGACCTTGGCTTTGATAGTCTCGTCGGTCTCGTAAACGTAGAACTCCATCTTGTCGAGTTCTTGCAGCAGATCGTTAGGGAATTCGATGTCGGCCTTGTCGATTTCGTCGATCAGCAGAATGACCCGCTCTTCGGCTTCGAAGGCTTCCCAGAGCTTGCCTTTCTTCAGGTAGTTACGCACGTCGTGGACTTTATCCACGCCCAGTTGTGAGTCCCGCAGGCGGCTGACCGCATCGTATTCATACAGGCCTTGATGGGCTTTGGTGGTGGATTTGATGTGCCAGGTAATCAGCTTCGCACCAAAGGATTCAGCCAGTTGCTCGGCGAGCATGGTCTTACCGGTGCCGGGCTCGCCCTTGACCAGTAACGGACGCTCCAGGGTAATGGCCGCGTTGACCGCCAGCTTGAGATCGTCGGTGGCGACGTATGCGCGGGTGCCTTCAAACTTCATCGGTAAATCCTCGGTAAGCAATGCGCGGACTATAGCGCGAGGCCTTGGCGACTGTGAATGTGGGGCGGGTATTCAGTGACTGAATGGCGAGGTTGGTGCGCGTCCCGTAGGACCGGCTTTAGCCGGGAGGGCATTTTTTCTGGCGAAGGAAATGTGACGGATGTTCCGACGCCCTCCCGGCTAAAGCCGGTCCTACAGGCGTTAGCCCTTGCTGTTGTCATACCGCGTATTGAACGCCTGGACAAAAGCATTCCTCAGGATCTGCAGGAACGCCTGAAACGCGCTGACATTCTGTTTGTGCACGCTCCCGCTCAGTTCAACCCGAGTAGCAAACTGGTTTTCGCTCTGGTTCTTGAGCACGGTTTCGCCGCCGCCCACCACGGCTTCCCAGATAGACCGAAAGAAGCCTTTATTCTGGTTTTCGACGTCCTGCTTCCAGTTGAAGACTTCAACATCGCGCAGCAGGGGTTTGATGTAACCACTCAACTGGCCTTTGTTCGCTTGAGCTTCGATCACCAGATCGCCTTGCCCGGCGTTGAAATCGAAGTTGCCGTAGGCAGATGCAAAGTCGTTCAAGCGCTTGAGCTGGATGCCCGTGGCTCGCAGGCGCAAGTCAAAATCCTCGAAGTTGGTGAACGGATCGAAGGTCGCGGAGGCTTCCATTTTGGCGTGGCCTTCGAGCAGCGCCTTGCCTTCGAAGCGAGCATCGCGATTGCCTTTTACGTCCTCGACGTTCGTCAGGTTGTAAAGACTGGCATTGAGCGAGTCGGCCTCGATTTTCACTTTCGGCGTCGTGCTGAAATTGTTGAAGGTGATCCTGCCGTCATTGATTCGGACTTCGTTGAGCGTGATCGGCAGCAGCTTGTTGATTTGCTCTTGCCAGTCGGTGCCCTGACCCGTCTGTGACGCTTGCTTGTTGTTGCCGCCGTCGACGAAGTTGACCTCTGGTTGAGCGAATATCATCTCGGCAACCACCGCATGGTCGTACCACAGATGTTTCCAGCTCACGGCCAAATCGATGACCGGTACTTTGACGAACGGGACCGGCACCTTGCCGTCTACCTTGACGATGTTCAGCCCGTTGATTCTGTAAGCGCCGCGCCACAGGGCCAGATCGACATCCGTGACCTGGCCGCGGTAATCGCCCATGTCGGCGAGCTTGTCGTTGAGGTAGTTGCGGACCAGCAAGGGCAAGGTGATATGCACTGCGATCAATAGCACAACAATCCCGGCCAGGGTCCAGAGTGGCCAGCGATAGCGACGTTTCATGGCAAGGGTCTCAAGTTGCGATGAGTTGTTGACTCTTTGCGTTCGCATCCGTTCGCTGCGACTGGACGCATGCCGGTCATGAGGCATAGGCTTCCAACTCTCTGACATCTGATGAACGTGCACAAGGACACCGCCATGAGCCGTATCTACGCTGACAACGCCCACTCGATCGGCAACACCCCACTGGTGCAGATCAACCGTATCGCCCCCCGTGGAGTCACGATTCTGGCCAAGATCGAGGGCCGCAATCCGGGCTACTCGGTGAAATGCCGGATCGGCGCCAATATGATCTGGGACGCTGAAAGCAAGGGCAAACTCAAGCCCGGCATGACCATCGTCGAGCCTACCTCCGGCAACACCGGTATCGGCCTCGCATTTGTTGCTGCAGCCCGTGGCTACAAGCTGATGCTGACTATGCCCGCGTCCATGAGCATCGAACGCCGTAAAGTCCTCAAGGCATTGGGGGCCGAACTGGTTCTGACCGAGCCAGCCAAAGGCATGAAAGGCGCTATCGAGAAAGCCGAAGAGCTGCTGGCCAGCGATCCTGAAAAATTCTTCATGCCAGCCCAGTTCGAGAACCCGGCCAACCCGGCGATCCATGAAAAAACCACGGGGCCGGAAATCTGGAACGACACGGATGGCGCGGTCGATGTGCTGGTCGCGGGTGTTGGCACCGGCGGCACGATCACCGGGGTTTCCCGCTACATCAAAAACACCGCAGGCAAACCGATTCTGTCTGTTGCGGTGGAGCCTATGGTTTCGCCGATCATTACTCAGGCGTTGGCGGGTGAAGAAATCAAGCCAAGCCCGCACAAGATTCAGGGGATTGGTGCCGGTTTCATCCCGAAAAATCTCGATCTGTCGTTGGTCGACCGGGTGGAACTGGTCAGTGACGATGAAGCCAAAGCCATGGCACTGCGCTTGATGCAGGAAGAGGGCATCCTGTGCGGTATCTCCTGTGGTGCAGCCATGGCTGCCGCGGTACGCATGGCGGAAACCCCGGAAATGCAAGGCAAAACCATTGTCGTGATCCTGCCGGACTCGGGCGAGCGCTACCTGTCGAGCATGTTGTTCAGCGACTTGTTCACTGATCAGGAGCTGCAGCAGTAAGACCTCGTTTGCACGCCGCTGCTTCTTGTCAGGTCGGCGAGGGTTTATGATGCCCGGCTGGCGAACCATCCAGATGATGGTTTCGCCCTCACGCATGATCACCACGGCAAGACATACAGCGGTAAGCAAGGAGAGTTAGATGACGTTTTCATTGGCTGCCAAGGTGTCGATTCTGATGCTTTTTGTCGGCAGCACGCTGTATGTGCATTTACGTGGCAAGGCACGTTTGCCCTTGTTGCGTCAGTTCGTCAATCATTCGGCGTTGTTCGCTCCTTATAACGCCCTGATGTACCTGTTTTCCCGCGTGCCGTCCAAGCCTTATCTGGACCGCAGCGCGTTCCCCGAGCTGGATGTGCTCAAGAATAACTGGCAGACCATTCGCGAAGAGGCCATGCACCTGTTCGACGAGGGTTACATCCGGGCTGCCGAGAAGAATAACGATGCCGGTTTCGGTTCGTTCTTCAAGAAGGGCTGGAAGCGTTTTTACCTGAAGTGGTACGACAAAGCGTTGCCGTCTGCCGAGGCGCTGTGCCCGAAGACCGTGGCACTGGTCAACTCCATTCCCAACGTCAAAGGCGCGATGTTCGCCCTGTTGCCGGGCGACAGCCACCTGAACCCGCACCGCGATCCATTTGCCGGTTCACTGCGTTATCACCTGGGGCTTTCGACGCCTAACTCCGACGATTGCCGGATTTACGTCGATGGGCAGGTGTATGCCTGGCGCGATGGCGAAGACGTGATGTTTGACGAAACTTATGTGCATTGGGTCAAGAACGAGACTGATGTTACCCGCGTGATCCTGTTTTGCGACATTGAGCGTCCGTTGCGTACCCGCATCATGACCCGCCTCAATCGTTGGGTCAGCGCATTTCTGGGCCGTGCGACCGCGCCGCAGAACACTGACGACGAACGCGTTGGCGGGATCAACCAGGCCTATGCGTGGAGCAAGCGTTTCAGTGATACCTTCAGTGGCAAGGTCAAGCAATTCAAGCGCAAGCATCCAAAAGCCTACCGGGTACTGCGTCCGGTGCTGGCGGTGGTGGTACTGACGTTGTTGGGGTATTGGTTGTTTGGTTGAGTGTGACAAAGGATTGCTAGCGACATAAATCCCAGGGGGGACTGCATAGATTCTTGTGGGAGCGGGCAAGCACCCACAGAATCTATGTGATGACGTGGGACCTGCTTTAGCCGGGAAGAGGCCCTTACAGTCATCAAAATGGGGCGCCAGACATATCGCCTTCCCGGCTAAAGCCGGTCCCACGTCGCACATCAGCTTGCAGTTTTCACCACAGCAGCAGGCCGCAGCACCAGCCACAGCGACGCTGCAATCAGCAAGCCGCCATAGACATGCGCCATCGATAGCGGCTCATCCAGAAACAAAGCCCCCCACAGCACGCCGAACGGCGGGATCATGAAGGTGACCGTCATGGAACTGAGTGGTCCGATGCTGCTCATCAGGCGGAAATACAGGATGTAGGCGAGTGCTGTGCATACCAGCCCTAACCCCAGCAGCGATACCCAGACACTGACGCCTCCCCAACTGGCGGGCGGATCGGTGAAGACGCGATAGCCGAAAAATGGCAACAGCAATAACGTCGCGCCAAGCATGCTGCCCAGTGCTGAAAGACGACTGTCCAGTCCGCCCTGACGGTCCAGCCAGCGGCGGGTCAGGAAGCCGGCGAACGCGTAACACGTGGTTGCCAGCAGGCAGGCGAGGGCACCCATCAACAGCTCCAGATTGAAAGCCACCGGTCCTGCGCGCGTCAGGATGCCGACACCGACCAGTCCCAGGAATACGCCGCTGATTTTCACTGCGGAGAGCTTCTCGCTGAAGAACAACCCGCCGACCAGCACGCCCATCAGGGGCGTCGTGGCATTGAAAATCGACGAGTAACCGGCAGGTAGTGTTTGTGCCGCAATCGAGTAAAGCGTCGCTGGCAGCCCCGAGTTGATTACCCCCAGCAGCATGCAGGTCTTGAGCTTGCCGCGAAAATCCAGGTGCACGCGCATCATCAGGAAAATGATCAGCAGGCCTGCTGCGGCAATTGATACACGGAAGAAGGCAGTCGGCACGCTGCCCAGCACGGGCGCAACTATGCGCATGAACAAAAAGCTCGCGCCCCAGATGGCGGCCAGCACCAACAGGTTGACGATATCGGCAGGTTTCATGAAAGGTCCTTCTTGTTAGAAGGGCGGGAGTTTTACCGGGAGACGGATGCTGTTGCAATAGTCTGTAACGTTATTGGGATTGCCTGGCTTCGATTGCGTGATGGTAATAAAACCGGCTAACTCGTCATACAACTGCATGCAGTGTTAATTATCTAATACTTCAGCGTAATGCCTGAATTATCGATATCTGGTCATTAATTTATCTTCTCAGCTGCCGACACAAGGTAATAGGTCGCCGTACTGCGGTAAACACTGCACGGTGACTTTAATCCAACGCCAATGTATTGGCTTCATGCCTTGGAGGGCCCGTTTTCAAAGGGGCTCAGCAATCACCATGAAAAATGCAAATCTATTAAAACTATCGCATCCCACCGTTTTAATCGGTTTGTGATCGGAGAGGAAGTGTCGTAATGGCTTTGAAGTTTCGTCATAAAATTCTGCTGGCTGCTTCGCTCATTGTGGTATTGGCGTTCGCGTTATTCACGCTGTACAACGATTATCTGCAGCGCAATACGATTACCAAAAACCTTGAGAACTCGGTGGCTCAGGCGGGCGAGCTGACAGCGACCGGCATTCAGAGCTGGTTGAGCGGACGCATTCTGGTTCTGGAAAACCTCGGGCAGAACGTCGCGCGGCAAGGCACTCAAAGCGATCTGGGTGGCCTGATCGGTCAAACGTCACTGACATCGACTTTCCAGTTCACCTATGTCGGTGATACTGACGGCGTATTCACGCAGCGGCCGGACGCCGAAATGCCTGCCGGTTATGACCCGCGCAAGCGTCCCTGGTACACCTCGACGGTTACCGCCGACAAGACCATCATCAGCGCGCCTTACCTGGCCTCGGTAGGCGGGCTGGTGGTGACCATTGCCAGTCCGATCAAGATCAACGGCAAGCTTGCCGGCGTCGCAGGCGGCGACTTGAGCCTGGAAACCCTGGTCAAAATCGTTAACTCAGTAGAGTTCGGCGGCCTGGGACATGCCTTCCTGGTCAGCGGCGACGGACAGGTAATCGTCAGCCCGGACAAAGACCAGGTGATGAAAAATCTCAAGGACATCTATCCAGGGCAAACCCTGACGCTGGACAAGAAGTTGCGTGAAGTCACCCTCAACGGCCAGCAACGCTTGCTGTCATTTGCCCCGATCAGTGGGTTGCCGGGGGCGGACTGGTACATCGGACTGTCGATCGACAAGGAAAAAGCCTACGCGCCGTTAGGCGAATTCCGGACCTCGGCGCTTATTGCCATGGTGGTGGCCGTCATCGTCATCGCTTTGCTGTTGAGTTTGCTGATCAGCGCGCTGATGCGTCCGTTGACGGCGATGGGCCGTGCCATGCAGGACATCGCGCAAGGTGAGGGTGATCTGACCCGCCGCCTGAGCATTCAGGGCAAGGATGAATTTGCCGAATTGGGTGGCTCATTCAACCAGTTCGTCGAGCGCGTGCATGCGTCCATCTCGGAAGTCTCTTCAGCGACGCTACTGGTTCATGACCTGTCGCAACGGGTGGAGCAATCGTCCAATTCCTCGATTCTGGGCTTTGACGAGCAGAGCGCCCGGACCAATAGCGTGGCCGCCGCGATCAACGAACTGGGCGCTGCCACCCAGGAGATTGCCCGCAACGCTTCCGATGCTTCCGCTCAGGCCAGCCAGGCCCGTGAGCAGGCGGAAGACAGCCGCGCAGTGGTGGAAAAAACCATTCAGGCCATGACCAGTCTTTCATCCAAGATCAGCGATTCGTGCACGCAAATTGAAACCCTGAACACCAGCACTGAAAACATCGGGCAGATTCTCGACGTGATCAAAAGCATCTCGCAGCAGACCAACCTGCTTGCGCTCAATGCGGCGATTGAAGCTGCGCGCGCAGGTGAAGCCGGTCGTGGCTTTGCGGTGGTAGCCGATGAAGTACGTAACCTGGCGCACCGGACTCAAGAGTCTGCCGATCAGGTACACAAGATGATCGGCGAGTTGCAGCAGGGTTCTCATGACGCGGTGGAGAACATGAACCAGAGTCAGGCCAGCAGCCGCGACAGCGTTGACGTCGCCAACCAGGCAGGCACCCGACTGACCAGCGTCACCCAGCGCATCAGTGAAATCGACGGCATGAACCAGTCAGTGGCGGCTGCCACCGAAGAGCAGACCGCCGTGGTGGAGACGCTCAACGTCGACATCAGCCAGATCAACATGCTTAACCAGCAGGGCGTCGCCAACCTCAACGAAACCCTGTCCGACTGCGCCGCGCTTTCGCAGCAGGCAGGGCGCCTGAAGCAATTGGTGGCAAGCTTCAAGATCTGACCGGTCTATCGGTGATGTCAGCGAAGGCCAGTGAGCGTTGAAGCTCCTGGCCTTTTTTATGGGCGGTTCGCCAAGAATTAACGGAGCAATCCCGCGTAACCATGGGAAAAGTCGGACTGCCACGGCTATCTGGCCTGCTTTATGGTGGGGCACTTGAAATGTCGCCCGCCAACCATGTGATTCTGTAGGACCTGATGGGCCGGGGCGGGGGCCTGTTGGAGCGAGGCTTGCCCGCGAACCAGCAGACTCAGAGGGTCAGGCACACCGCGTTATCGTTCTTCGCGGGCAAGCCACGCTCCAACAAATCCCGTGTTTTCTGCGCGGCAGCGCAGCGTTCAGAACGGGCGGCACTCCTACAAAAATTCATTCAAATTCAGTAAGTTGTATTTTGAGATGAGAGAGTTATGACACGTGACATTTTTGCTGAGATCAATGAAGGGCTAGACGCCTTGTCTGAACATCGCCAAGGGAAGACAGGGCTACTTACTCATTATGTAGAGCTGAAAAACTCTCAGCCGGTCGCTGTCTTGGGTCTCTCCGAGGCCGAACGCTCAGGCCACGACGTTGATTCGGTTGGTAGATCGGTTTCCTGAGACGGTGCAGCATCTGGCAGCCTTGGTGTAAGCCACCAAACCACGTCCAAGCTGACTTCATCCGTTCTGAATATCGCGTAAGACTGATCCCGATCACACTCTCCTCGTCCGACAAACCTTTGATTTTCCGGCGTAATCCCGGACAATCGCGCCCCTCTTTTCTGAGGGGACGCGAAACTGCCCAGTTTTTCTGACGCGTCCCTGCCATGTTGTATTAACCGGCACGGAGATTCGACCGGATGAATGATCAGGCCAATAGCGTCGAACAGCGTTTCGATGCAGCCGCTACACCGATTGCGGCGTGGAGTCGTCATGACACCACCTGGATGCTCGGGTTGTTCGGCACCGCCATCGGCGCAGGTACGTTGTTCTTGCCCATCAACGCAGGTATTGGCGGCTTCTGGCCGTTGCTGGCCCTGGCGCTGCTGGCGTTTCCGATGACCTACTACGCGCACCGCGGTTTGACCCGCTTCGTACTTTCCGGTCGAGAGGGGGCGGACATCACCGAAGTTGTCGAACAGCATTTCGGCAAAAGCGCCGGCACGCTGATCACCGCGTTGTACTTCTTTGCAATCTTCCCGATTCTGCTGATCTATAGCGTGGCGCTGACCAACACCGTCGGCAGCTTTCTAGAGCATCAACTGCACATTCAGCCGCCGCCACGTGCATTGCTGGCATTTGTGCTGATTCTTGGCTTGCTGGCAGTGGTGCGCTGCGGCGAACGGTTCATCGTCAAGGCCATGAGCCTGATGGTCTACCCGTTCATCGTGGCCTTGCTGTTCCTTGCGGTGTTCCTGATTCCGCACTGGAACGGCGGCATTCTCAGCACAGCCACCACGCTACCGGAACCTTCGGCATTCCTGCATACCTTCTGGCTGGCGATTCCGGTGATGGTGTTTTCCTTCAACCATTCACCGATCATTTCTGCGTTTGCCGTTGACCAGAAGCGTATGTATGGCGCTCAGGCTGAAGGTCGCAGCTCGCAGATTCTTGCGCGTGCCCACGGCTTGATGGTGATCATGGTGATGTTCTTCGTGTTCAGCTGCGTGCTGACCCTGTCACCGGCACAACTGGCTGAAGCCAAGACCCAGAACATCTCGATCCTGTCTTACCTGGCTAACCACTTCAGCAACCCGACCATCGCGTTTGTCGCGCCGCTGATTGCCTTCGTGGCGATTGCCAAATCGTTCCTCGGCCACTACATCGGTGCCAGTGAAGGTTTGAAAGGTATTGTGGTGAGGACCGGTCTGCGTCCAGCGCCGAAAGCCCTCGACCGTCTGACTGCGGCCATGATGCTGGTGGTGTGCTGGGTGGTCGCCACGCTTAACCCAAGCATCCTCGGCATGATCGAAACCCTTGGCGGGCCGATCATTACCGCGTTGCTGTTCCTGATGCCGATGTACGCCATCCACAAGGTTCCGGCCATGCGTCAGTACGCAGGCAAGGCATCCAACGTGTTTGTGGTAGTTGTGGGTGTGGTGTCGATGCTGGCGCTGGTTTATTCATTGATGCAGTAGTCGTTGGAATGCAATTCCTGTAGGAGCTGCCGAACGCTGCGAAGCGTTAATCCTGATACACCGCCATTCGCAGCCTTCGGCAGCTCCTACGGGGTTGTGTCTGCAGGGAAAACTCACTGCGCCGGGTAGTCCGCCACTACCTGCTCTTCACCCGAAGCGGTCAGGCCAATGATCTGGTGAGCGCTTCTGCGATTACCCGACTCCATACCCGGCGA
The DNA here is from genome assembly GCF_014357575.1 of Pseudomonas folii. Lineage (GTDB taxonomy): Bacteria > Pseudomonadota > Gammaproteobacteria > Pseudomonadales > Pseudomonadaceae > Aquipseudomonas > Aquipseudomonas folii. The sequence goes on from NZ_JACONW010000030.1 coordinate 37,595, forward strand.
GCCCATCGGCATGCCGGGTGCGGCGACGCCGATCAGGTCTTTCCGGGCCACGAGCTCGCGAATCTCCGAGACTGGCACGTGACCTTCGACGAACTTGCCGTTGATCACGCCGGTGTGGCATGAGCCCAGTTTCTCGGGCACGCCGAGTTTTTCCTTCACGGCACTCATGTTGTCTTCGGGATGATCATTCACGGTAAAACCGTTTTCCTTGAGGTACGCCATCCACTTGGTGCAGCAACCGCAATTCGGATCGCGGTGCACGTCAATGGTTTGTGGCGCGGCGTGCAGCAGAGTACTGAACCCGAGGAGTGCGATCAGGCTGGCCTGTTTGATCTTCGAAAGCGTCATGAGAGATGTGCTCAAGGAATATTCAAAGGGCAAAGGCTACACGGGTTGTGAGGGCTGGAAAACCTTGGCCCTAAACGATGTACGCGGTTCCTTGTGGGAGCGGTGCTTGCCCGCGATGCATGAGACGAAGCTTGAAGACACACCGCGTTATCGTTTATCGCGGGCAAGCACCGCTCCCACATTTAACCGCGCTTGGTCAGTCAGTACGCAGCCACCAACCCATCCTTTCTTGGATCAGTCCCACCCACATACCCATGGGCCGTGCGCTGGATGATCTGTGCGCCACCAAAGGCAAACACGCCGCTTGGCTCTTCGACATCGATGTCATGGCCTTTGGCGCGCAGTGCCTTGACCACTTCTGGATCAAACGCACGCTCCACAGCAACCTTCAGCCCCGACTCGATCCTCCAGCGCGGTGCGTCGGCGGCGGCTTGCGGGTTCTGTTTGTAACGCAAGATGCGCATCATCATCTGCAAGTGACCCTGCGCCTGCATCGGGCCGCCCATCAAGCCGAAGGACATCAACGGCGTGCCGTCGGCATTCATCACAAAGCCGGGGATGATGGTGTGGAACGGACGCTTGCGCGGTGCCACGTAGTTCACGTGGGTCGGGTCCAGCGAAAAGCCCGCGCCGCGGTTCTGCATGCTGATGCCGGTGCCCGGCACGACAACGCCGGAGCCAAAGCCCATGTAATTGGACTGGATGAACGAGATCATCATGCCGCTTTCATCGGCGGCCGACAGGTAAACCGTGCCGCCTGGCTTTGGTGAGCCGTGACCCGGATTGGCCGCCTGATCAGTCACCAGTCCGGCGCGCTCCATCAGGTAGGCCTTGCCCAGCAAATCTTCGGAAGGCACGCGCATGTGATCGCTGTCGGCGACGTGTTCGTCCAGGTCAGCCAGGGCCAGTTTCATGGCTTCCAGCACTGGGTGAACGGTTTCAAGGCTGTCCACCGGATGCTCGCCCACGCCCAGCGCTTCAAGCATGGTTAAACCGGCGAGCGTTGCAATGCCCTGACCATTCGGTGGCAATTCGTGAACCACGGCACCGGCATACGGCACCGCCAGCGTGTCGATCCAGTCCACGGTGTGCGTCGCCAGATCGTCCAGGCTCATGACGCTGCCGTTGGCATTGGCATGGGCAATGATTGTCTCTGCCAGTTCGCCGCGATAGAAGGCTTCACCTTTGGTCTGGGCGATCAGTTCCAGGGTGCGGGCATGGTCTTTGAGTTTGATTTTCTCGCCAGCCAGCGGCGCCTTGCCATCCGGCATGAAGCACTCGGCAAAGCCCGGTTGATCCTTGAGCAACTGCGAGCCGCGCTTCCACAGCTCGGCGATGATCGGCGTGACCTGATAGCCATCGCGGGCATAGCCAATAGCCGGTTCAGCCAGTGTGGCGAACGGCAGTTTGCCGTAACGCTCGGACAACTCGACCCAGGCTGATACCGCACCCGGCACGCTGACCGCAGGCCAGCCACGTTGTGGCATCTGGCTCTGGCCCGCGAAATACTCGGGCGTCCAGGCCTGCGGTGCGCGACCGGAGGCGTTCAAGCCTTGCAGCTTGCTGCCGTCCCAGACGATGGCGAAGGCATCGCTGCCAATCCCGCAACCGGTGGGCTCGACCACGGTCAGCACCATGGCCGCAGCGATGGCGGCGTCGACCGCATTGCCGCCCTTGCGCAGCATGTCCAGCCCGGCCTGTGCGGCCAACGGCTGGGAGCAGGCGACCATGTTGTTGCCCATCACCGGCGAGCGCGCCGAAGCGTAAGGTTGGCTGTAATCCAGATCATCGAACATATGCGTTTCTCTTTGGCAGAATAACGAAAGGTTTAGCCTTTGGGGTCCAGCGCATCGCGCAGGCCGTCACCCAGCAGGTTGAAACACAGGACCGTGATGTAGATCGCCACGCCGGGCGCAATCGACATCCACGGAGCCTGCTCCATGAAATTCTTCGCAGTATTGAGCATTGAGCCCCAGGACGGCGACGGCGGTTGCTGGCCCAGACCGAGGAACGACAGGCTGGCTTCGGCCAGAATCGCCGAAGCGATGGTCAGCGTCGCTTGCACCACCAGCGGCGACATCACGTTGGGCAGCACGTAACGCAGAATGATCCAGCGATCCGGCAGGCCAATGGCGCGTGCACCCTCCAGATAATCCTCGTGCTTGATCGACAGCACCTGGCCGCGAGTCAACCGGGCGAAAATCGGCATGGCAGATAGGCCGATGGCGATCATCGCGTTGGTCAGGCTTGGGCCGAGAAAGGCGCCCAGCGCGATGGCCAACACCAGAAACGGGCAGGACAGCAGCGCTTCCATGACTTGCGAAATGATCATGTCCAGTTTGCCGCCAAAATACCCGGCCAGCAGGCCCAGGGGCACGCCGATAAACATGGCGATAGCCACCGAAACACCACCGGCCAGCAGCGAACTGCGAGCGCCAAACAGCAGGCGCGAAAATAGATCGCGGCCCAATTCGTCGGTGCCCAGCCAGTACATCAGCGAGGGCGCTTTACGCACGGCGAGGAAGTTGGCTTTCAGCGGGTCGTGGGGCGCAATCCATGGCGCCAGAAGGGCCGCCAGGACAAACAGCAGCAACACCGCTGCGCCAATCACCGCGCCTTTGTTGGCGAGGAATTTCTTCAGGAACGGCGAGCGACTGCGGGGCAGGATCGCGCTGTGCGGGAGGCTGGCAATAGCGGTCATCAGGCAGTCCTCAGACGCGGGTTGATCAGGCGGTAAAGCACGTCGGCCAGCAGATTCAGCATCAGGAAGCCAATTGCTACACACAGCACCACGCCTTGCACCACGGCGTAGTCACGGTTGAACACCGCATCGACAATCATCTTGCCGAAGCCCGGAATACTGAAGACCTGCTCGGTCAGCACTGCGCCGCCAAGCAGTTCACCGAACAGTAAGGTGGTCAGCGTGACGATGGGCATCAATGCGTTGCGCAGCGCATGCTTGAGAATCACCGTGCGCGGGAACAGCCCTTTGGCCCGGGCAGTACGGACGTAATCGGTGCGCAGCACTTCGAGCATGGCGCTGCGGGTGTGGCGCATGAGAATCCCCGACAACCCGGCACCCAACACGAACGCAGGCAGGATCAAGGTTTTCAGGTTTTGCCCGAAATCCTCGCCCATGGGCACGAAACCGGAGGCGGGCAACCATTGCAGTTTCACCGCAAAAATCATGATCAGCAGGATGCCCAGCCAGAAGTGCGGAATGGAAATCCCCGACAGCGCCACGACGTTGGCTCCGTAATCCACGGCGGTGCCTTTGCGCACCGCCGAGATGATCCCGGTGGGGATGCCGATCAGCAGCGCAATCAGCAAGGCCAGCACTGCCAGCTCAATGGTCACCGGCAACTTGGACGCCAGCAGCGTGGTCACCGGTTGCTCGGTGCGCAGCGAGGTGCCGAAGTCGCCGGTCAGCACGTTGCCGACCCAGTTCAGGTACTGCAACGGGATCGGGTCATCAAGCCGGTACTTGTCGCGCAGGTATTCCATGACCGCCGGATCGCGTTCTTCCCCGGCCATGGCCAGCACCGGGTCACCCGGCAGCAGCTTCTGCAGGGTGAAAACGAACAGCGAAACCAGAATCAGCGTCGGGATCGAGCTGAGCAGGCGTCGCAGGATGAACATCAGCATGCCGGAACCTCGCAGGTGCGTCCGTCAGTCATGGTTTGAACGCGACGTTGGCCAGACGAATCAGACCGTCCGGGTTTGGCACGAAGCCGGTCACGTTGTTACGCATGGCAATGATGCGTGGGTCGAAATACAGGTACGCGGTCGGTACTTCGTCAGCCAGCAAACGCAATGCTTCGTTGTATAGCGCCTGACGTTGTGGAACGTCGTTGACAGTGCGCGCCTTGTTCAGCAGTTCGTCGAGCTTGGCGTTGCAGTATTTACCGTCGTTCTGGCCACCTTTGCAGGTCACGAACTGGTGGATGTCGCCATCCGGATCAGGACGGCCCGACCAGGCGCTCATGCCGATCTGGAAGTTGCCGCTCTGCTGTTCGCTGAGCATCGTGGCGTATTCAGTGGCGATCAGATTGACCTTGAAGCCCGCTTCTTCAGCCATGGCCTGAATGATCTGCCCGACCTGTTGCGCGATCGGGTTGTTGGCCACTTTCAGGTCTACCGCCAAAGGCAGTTTCACACCGGCCGCAGCCAGCAGCGCCTTGCTTTTCTCGACGTCCCGAGTCGGGATCGGCAGCGCCTGATCGTAGTACGGGCTGTTTTTCGGGAACGGCTGAGCGCTTGGGGCGTACAGACCTTCGAACACCACTTGGTTGATGGCATCGCGGTCGATGGACAGCTCGAATGCCTTGCGCACGCGCTTGTCTTTGCCCATCGGCGTATTGGCTTTTTCACCGTTGCCGATATTGAACATCAGCTGCATATAGCCCAGGCCTGGCGTGTTGTAGATCGCCAGCTTGCTGTCGCCCTTGACGGTTTTCACGTCGGTCGGCGCGACGCGCTCGATGATGTCCAGATCGCCGGAGCGCAGGTTAGCGAGGCGCACCGAGGTGTCCGGAATTGGCAGGAACACGACTTTGTCGAAGTGATAGGCCTGCTTGTTCCAGTAGTTATCAAAACGCTCCAGTACGATGCGATCCTGCTGCACGCGCTGGACGAATTTGTAGGGCCCGGAGCAGACAGGTTTGGACGCGAATTCGCCCTGAGCGGCCTTCGGCGCGAGCATCATCCCGGCACGGTCCGAGAGTTGCGAAACCAGTGTGGCATCGGCTTGCTTGAGCTTGATGGCCACGGTTTTCGCGTCGACCACTTCCACGCTGTCCACCGAGGCCAGTTCGCTTTTGCGCAGGGAGTCGGGCAGGGTGCGGGCGCGGTCGAGGTTGAACTTCACCGAGGCGGCATCGAAAGGTTCGCCATCGTGGTAGGTCACGCCGTCCCGCAAGGTCATGGTCAGGGTCTTGCCGTCTTCGCTCCAGTTCCAGGCAGTGGCCAGTTGTGGTGCGTACGTCAGGTCCGGATTGACGTCCACCAGCTTGTCGCACAGCGCGGTGTAGACCAGACGCCCGGAATAGGTGCGCGAGCGATGCGGGTCAAGCACATCGGGATCGTCCTGAATACCGATGCGCAACGTCGATTCGGCAAAGGCGGCGTTGGCGGCCAGCAATAACAATGTTCCTGTCATGACGCGTGCGATTTTCATGGCTGGCTCTCCACTGCAAGGGATTGATGGTTCTTGAACAGATTCAGGCGTTGCGTATAAGCAGCGCTGGGTGTTGGAAGGATCAAGGTGCCGCTGCCCGCATTGGCGATTTCACGCCAGAAGTGGCACGCCACCTGGCGTTCGGCCTCAACGGTTTCCATGACCGGCACGGCCTCTTTGCACAGCGCACGGGCGTGGGGGCAGCGGGTATGAAAACGGCAACCAGAAGGCGGGCGGCTCGGGCTGGGCATGTCGCCGCCCAGCAATGGCCGTGGCTGGCGCAAATCCGGATGGCTGACGGGTACAGCGGCCATCAGCGCCTGGGTATAAGGATGCAAAGGGTTTTCGAACAACGCGTTGACCGGCGCCAGTTCAACGATTTCACCCAGGTACATCACCGCCACGCGGTCGCTCATGTGGCGGATTACGGCCAGTCCGTGGGCGACAATCACCAGGGTCAGGCCGAACTGATGCTTGAGGTCTTCCAGCAAATTGACCACTTGGGCCTGCACCGAAACGTCCAGCGCCGACACCGGTTCATCGCCGAGGATCAGCCGCGGCTCGGAAGCCAGCGCACGAGCGATACCGATACGCTGGCGCTGACCACCGGAGAATTCGTGGGGATGACGGCCGCCGTGTTCCGGGGCCAGGCCGACCGTGCGCAGCAGTTCGGCAACCTTGGCCTGACGGTCACTGCGGCTGGCTTCGCTGTGCAGCCAGATCGGTTCGCCGACGATGGATTCCACGGTCATGCGCGGGTTCAGCGACGCGAACGGGTCTTGAAAGATGATCTGCAAGTCGCGGCGTACCTGACGCAGCTTTTCCGGCGGCAGGTTGGCCAGGTTGCGGCCTTCGTAAATCACGTCGCCTGCGGTTGGTTGCAGCAGGTTGAGCAGCAGGCGACCGAGGGTTGATTTACCCGAGCCGGACTCGCCCACTAACGCCAGTGTCTCGCCTTTGCGAACCGACAGGTTGACCTGATTGACCGCCTGCACAGGTGGTTTCTTCGGCTGGAACAGACCGCTTTCCACAGCAAAGTGTTTGCTCAGGCCGATGCCTTCCAGAATGGGTTTCTGCGTGCTGCTTGCCGGGCTGATGGGCTCGGCGTTGTCTCGTTCGGAAAGGCTCACGCACTGACTCCCACATGCTGTTCCAAAGGCGCGCGGATACACGCGGCGAAGTGTCCGGGGGACAACTCGAGCAGCGGCGGACGCTCGTCTCTACATTGCTGGATGACAAACGGACAGCGCCCGGCGAAGCGGCAACCGCTGGGCATTTCTGCTGGCGTCGGCACTCGGCCATTGATCGTTGCCAGACGACCTTCACGTGGGCCAATCGACGGCATCGAACCCATCAGGCCAATGGTGTACGGGTGCTGTGGATCGTCAAAAAGCGTCTTCACCGGACCGCTTTCCACCACGCGTCCGGCGTACATCACCATCACGTCGTCAGCGACTTCGGCGACCACGCCCAGGTCATGGGTGATCAGAATCATCGCGGTGCCGGTTTCGGTCTGCAGGTTGGCGACCAGCGAGAGGATCTGTGCCTGAATGGTCACGTCCAGTGCAGTGGTCGGCTCATCAGCAATGATCAGCGCCGGATCGTTGGCCAGTGCCATGGCGATCATCGCCCGCTGCCGCATGCCGCCGGAGAGTTCGTGAGGGTAGGCGTCCAGTCGTTGCCGGGCGTCCGGTACGCGAACTTTCTCAAGCATTTCCAGCGCCCGTTGTCGGGCGTCCTTGTCCGAGAGGCCCTGATGCCGGATCACGCTTTCGGCGATCTGCTCACCGATGGTGAACACCGGGTTCAGCGATGTCATCGGTTCCTGAAAGATCATCGCCATGCGATTACCGCGCACGTCCAGCAGGCGTTCTTCGGACATGCCCAGCAACGCTTCGTCTATCAGCAGAGATTCACTGGCGCCCACCTGGGCCGTCGCGGGTAACAGGCCCATCAGGCCCATGGACGTTACGCTCTTGCCACAGCCGGACTCGCCGACAATGGCCAGGGTCTTGCCGCGCTTGACCGAGAATGACACGCCATCCACCACATTGGCGGGCGCACCGGCAAAGCGCACGGTCAGGTCGCTGACGCTGAGAACTGTGTTATCGGTGGTTGAGACGGTGGCGCTCATAAGCTGGCCTCCAGGTCTTGATTGATGACGTTATCCAGCGCCTGTTGCAGGGCCCGTAAATGGCCGCGCATGGCGGTAGCAGCCTTGATCGGGTCGCGCGTTTCGATGGCGCTGACGATGTCGTCGTGATCGTGGCTATAAGTGTCGAGGCGGTCGGCGTTGCGCGCCCGTTGACGCAAGTCGCGCCATGCCGGGTCCAGACGGATCGCATCGAGCATTTCGAAAATGTCCAGCATCAACCGATTGCCCGCAGCTTCAGCAATGGCGCGGTGCAGGGAGCTGTCCCAGAGCTCGATGCCTTCCGCATCGGGATGCTCGGCTGCCTGCTGACGGGTGGTGCGCTCGGCAAGGCGGCGCAGGATCGCCATCTGCTCACCGTTGGCCCGTACTGCGGCAAGTGACGCCAGCGCGGGCTCCAGATGCAGACGCGCTTCCATGACCTCGCTGAAATTGGTCCGCCCGGAAAGCCGGGCGAAGCTCATGGACGCGCTGGGCGGCGTTGGGCCGACAAAGGTTCCTTTGCCTTGCCGCCGCCAGATCTGGCCTTCGGCTTCCAGCACTGCCAGCGCGCGACGAATCGCCCGTCTGCTGACACCGAAATCGGCAGCCAGCTCGCGCTCGGTAGGCAGCGCCCGCTGGGGGAACGCAGCATGCTGGGCAACGATCTGCCGTAAGGCATCGAGCGCCAGTTTCGAGGAGTTGTCGATGGGCGTGTCAGGGTCGAACCTTTGCATCGTGGTACTCGCGCCAGACCAGAAAAAGATGCCCTGAGCTGCCTGCAGGCAGTGATTCGAGGCAAGAGGGCTGGTGCAAGAGCGATGCCAATGGAAATTGGTTCGATCAGTTTCCAGGCGCAATAGGCTGTGTGATTGCTAGCGATCAGTGCTGACGGGCCAATGTGCAAAGGTTCGGCAGGGTGGTTCGGAGGGATGAACGGTAATTGGTTCGCGGGTGGGTGGACCAATTTCAGGGGAGGTTCAGATTTTGTGCATCAATGCGGGCGTGGTGCGCCGGGGTAGTGCCCGGTATCAAGGCGGAATGCGATTCCTGTGGGAGCGGTGCTTGCCCGCGACAAGGCTGGGCGCGATCTAAAGTGAATTGCATTCAGCCTTGATACCGGGCACTACCCCGGCGCACCACGCCCGC